>JBILQA010000006.1:0-23480 GCA_044373535.1 Akkermansiaceae bacterium
GCCAGCGGGCGGCTGGTAGCGGGTGGCCCTCAGCCCTCCAACATGCTGCGCAGCCCGGCGAAGAAATTCTCCGTCTCCTCGGGCGAGGCCTCCGCGCCCATGACGTCGTCGTAGGTCGTGTGGATCAGGTGCTCCTCGTCGAGCTCGACGATAAAGCTGCTCGACTGGCACGAGCTCTTCTCACCCCACTTCATCCGCGTCGAACAGTAGGTCATCGTCAACCGCTCCTGCGCTCGGGTGATGCCCACATACAGCAGGCGCCGCTCCTCGTCGCGGGTCCCCTCCTCGATGCTGCGCCGGTGCGGCAGCACTCCCTCCTCCAGGCCGACGAGGTAGACGATCGGATACTCCAGCCCTTTGGCAGCGTGCAGGGTGATGAGCGTCACCCCCTGCTTCTTGTCCAGATCATCGTCATCGCGGTCGGCGGAGAGCGCCATGTCGTCCAAAAACTGTTGGAGCGACTTGCCCTTGGCGGCGTACTTCGCCAGATCCTCCGTTAGCTCGTGGACTCCCTCGGAGCGCTGGTTGACCTCCGCCTCGGTCTTGCACCCGCGCTTGAGCCAGCCAACATAGTCGATCTCCTCAAGCAGGCCACGCAGGACCCCGCCCGGGTTCACCCCGCGCTCGTAGACCGCCTCGCGCGCGCTCAGAATAAGCGCCACGAAGGCATCCAGCGCATTGCACACCTTGGTCGAGAATGGCTCCTTGAAACGCGGGTCGCCAAGGGTTTCCCAGACGCTGCGGCCATGCTCGCGACTCCAGTCCAAGGCCAGCATCGCAGTCCCTTGGCTGATTCCCCGCGCCGGGGTGTTGAGGATCCGCAACAGCGGCACGTCCGCTTCAGGCGTCGCTAACACCTGCAGGTAGGCCAGCACGTCGCGGATCTCACGCCGGTCGAAAAAGCTCTGCGCTCCAACCATCCGATAGGGCAGTTTGAGGTGGCGCAGCGCCTCCTCGATCTTGCGGCTTTGGCCATTGGTGCGGAAGAGAATGGCGAAGTCCTCGAGTGGCCGCTTGCTTAACCCCTGCTCGTTGTTGATCTCGTCGGCTATGAACTCCGCCTCCTCCTCGTCACCGGGCATCGCCACAATGCGCACCGGCTCGCCGCCCGGCTTGGTGGCTATCAGGCTTTTCTCCCGCCGACCCGCATTGTGGCGGATCAGGCTGTTAGCCGTGTGCAGGACCGCCAAGGTCGAGCGGTAGTTCTCCTGCAGCTTGATGACCTTCGGGTTGGCGAAAAACCTCTCGAACTGCAAAATGTTGGCCACCTCGGCCCCGCGCCAGCCGTAGATGCTCTGGTCGTCGTCGCCCACCACGCAAACATGGCCCGGCGCACCTACCAGCAGCTGCAGGAGCTGCATCTGCAAGCCATTGGTGTCCTGAAACTCGTCAACCGTGATGCGGGTGTACTTGCGCTGGCACTCGAGGCGCACGTCGGCGTGCTCGCGCAGCAGCTTCTCGGCGAGAATCAGCAGGTCGTCGAAGTCCACCGCGTTTTGCGCGCGCAGCTCGTTCTGATAGGCTCTCGCCAGCTCGCCAATGAATTCATCGTTCTGCTCATCCGGCTCGCGCCCCGCATTCTTCGCCTTGGAGATCATCCCCAGCACCATCCGCGCGTCTAACTTCTCCTTGGCCCCGCCCTTGCGCACGATGAGCTGCTTCATGAGCCCCTCCTGGTCCTGCCCGGTAAAGATGGCGAAGTTCCGTTTGTAGCCGAGGCGGTCGATGCCCACCCGCAAGAGCCTTACGCAGAGCGAGTGGAAAGTGCACACCGTGATCGCCTCGGCGGCCTTCTTGCGCACCATTCCAGCGACGCGCTCACGCATCTCCGAGGCCGCCTTGTTGGTGAAGGTGACCGCCAGGATCTCCTCGGGTGGGATGCCCTTGTCGACCATATTGGCGATCCGGCAGGTCACCGTGCGGGTTTTGCCGGTTCCGGCTCCAGCAAGGATTAGCACCGGCCCGTCAAGGGCGTTGACTGCGTCACGCTGCGCCGCATTGAGGGTCGAGAGGGAAAAGCCGGATGCCATGGGTGGGGCGGATGGAAGCCGAGCCTAACCCGGCATTCAAACCCGAAGTTGATTGTTTCACTCGCCATCAAAACGCGCCGCCACCAGGCAAACGTCGTCGTCAAAATGCTGTCCGCCGGAAAAATCCAACACCCGCGCCATGATCTGGTCGAGCGAGTCTTCCAAGGACGCCGCGCTGCTCTTGGCCACGATGTCGCTTAGCCGCTTCTCCAAAAACAGCTCACCCTTGGAGTTCTCCGCCTCTAGCAGCCCATCGGTGAACAACAACAACTGACGCACTCCCGCCAGCGGCACCTGTTGGGTCAGATAGCGGCTCGCGGCAAACAGCCCAAGCCCGGCGCTCTTGCCCTTATCGAGCGGCAGTTCACGCGCCTTGCCGCCCGCGTCAATGACCGCGGCCGGGTGCCCGGCGGAGGCATAGCGGATCTCCCCGGCGGCAAAATCAATCACCGCGTAGAACGCCGTGGCGAACATCGTCACTCCCGCGCGGTGCATGATGGCGGCCAACCCGCTGTTCAAGCCGTTCAGATACCGGCCTGGATCCTGCGCATCCCCGCGCTCCTTCTCCATGAGTCCGCGCAGCATCGCCACCACCAGCGCCGCGCGCACCCCGTGGCCCATCACGTCGCAAATCAACATCCCCACACGCGTCGGCGAAATCGCAAACACCTCGAAAAAATCCCCCGCCATCCCGGAAATCGGCACATAGCGGGAACCAAACAACACCCGCGGCTTGCCCTCGGCGGTTAGAAATTGCGGGAAATCCACGCATGCCAGCGCGCTCTGGATCTCGCGCGCAAGGTGAAGCTCTTCCTCATACTCGGCATTGCGCGCGTGCAGCGCCTCGGCCACCTCCTCTAACGCGCGCTGCGCCCTGACAAGCTCGCTGACGTCGCTCGACACCCCGAAAACCCCCTTCACCTCGCCCGATCGACTGCGCCAAGGAAACTTCGAGGTCATCACCCAGGTGTCCTCACGCCCACGCCATGTTTCACGCTCAACCATTTCCATGATCGGCATGCCGCTGCCCATGATCTCCTTCTCGTCCGCCTCCGCCTGCTTCCAGTGCGCCGCTCCAAAGAAGTCCTTGTCGTGCTTGCCTAACATCTGGTCGACCGAGTCCTGGCCAACCCACTCGGCCATCGACTGGTTGACGCGCACAAACCGCGACGCGGTGTCCTTGAAATAGACGTGCAAGGGCACATGGTTGATCAGTAGCGACAACAGATGGCGCTCCTCCTCCAACGAGGCCTCGGTCTTTTTTCTCTTGCTGATGTCGATCATCAGCCCGGCCATCCGCAGAGCCTCTCCGCGCTCATCGCGCACCACCGCTCCGCGCATCCGCAGCCAGCGCCAGTCACCACTTCCAGTTAGCAAACGGCAGTCCACCGCGAAGATCTCCGGCCCGTTGGGCGCCAAGGCCGCGCGCAGCTTTGCCATGAAGCCCTCGCGGTCCGCCTCATGCACACAGCGCTGCGCCTCGATGAACAAGTTGGGCGCGTTGTCCTCGCCGCACTCGAGAAACTCCAACACACGCCGCGAGTAGTATACCGCTGGCTGGCCAACCCACCAGTCCCAGATTCCGTTGTTGGATGCGCGCAGCGCCAAATTGAGCCGCTCACGTGCTTCATCGCTTCCCACTTTGGCCGCCTGTTCCATTCCCGGATATTCAACCTGATCCTATCACGGGCTTCAATCGGATTCCCCGCGGAGACCCCAATGAGCCCAACAAAACACCGCGGCTCAGGATCTTGGGTTAGAAGCTTGGATTCCACTTGGCCGCCGCAGCCATTGGCCTGTAGTTTTCAGTGCGCCTTGGAGGGAGCTGCCCGCATCCTGCCTGAGGCGCGTGCGCCCCATACTCATGACCCGCAATCTCCAAAGCCCGTGGATTGACGCAATGGGCCTGACAGTCATGCACGCCTCGCGACTCCTCGAGGCACTGCTGCCCCCGGGACTCTTGCGCTGGGCACTCATGCCGTTTGCAAGCATCATCACGCTGTGTTCGCTGCTCGCGGAGCCGCGGTCCCATGCGGCGGCGCGCGCCCGCGCCTGTGGGCATCCCGGCGCGCGATTCAAGTCGCGGCTCCGCCTGCAGCTCTCGCGCTTTGTCAGCACTTGGCCAGACCGCCTAAGTGAGCCTCGCTGGCAGCGCCGTTTCGAGATCCGAGGCACCGCGCTCCAACAGGCGCTGGCCACCGGCCGCCCGGTCATCCTGGTGTCAGGACATTTTGGGCCGTTCCACTTGGTTAGCTACTTCCTGCGCGCCAAAGGAATCCCTGCCGCCACCTTCATCGGCAACCCCGCACGCGCGACTCGGGCAACCCGTCGTGCCAAAATCCGCCTTAGCCGCCTGCCCGGTATCAAAACCACGTTCTCCTCCCAGGATCCGCCGCGCGAAATCCACCGCTTCCTCAAGCAGGGCAACGTCCTGCGAATGGCCTTTGATGTCCCCGTTGGCACCGTCATCGAGGTCCCCTGCGGCGCCGTACGACTCAGCTTCGCGACAGGATCCGTTCGTTTGGCCGCTGCCACCGGCGCGACGCTCATCCCCTATGCCATCTCCGAGCCCCATCCCTGGCACTTCGTCCTGCACCTCGGCGCCCCGGTGCCGCCGGAATTGTTGGCCCCGAAGGCCGACCCAGCTCCGGCAGCCCAACATATTGTGGCTGAATGTTGGGGGTTCTTCAGCCAGTCTCCGGCTCAAGCTCAGGCGATTTTACTTGCCGCCGTCAGCAGTAATCCTCGAGTTCCTTTTCATCCATGATTTCAGCCTCCATGCAGAAGTTTCTGCTAGAGAACCCGATCGTCGTCTCCGGGATGGGCTCGATTTGCGCCGCTGGCAGCAGCGTCGAGGAACTATGGACCCGCGCTCTGCGCGGCCACTCAACAGCAACCGAACAAAGCTTTTGCTGGGGCACGGAGTCATGGCAAACCGCCGTGCATGCGGTGGGCGATCTCACCGGCCTGCTCGGCAAACACCTGCGCGCCGGGAAGCTCGACAGGTCCATCCAGCTCGCCTTGGTTGCCGCCACCGAGGCGCTGCAGCAAGCAGGCCTGCCGTTTCAGGCCACTGACGAGGGGCGCAGCGGCCTGATTGTCGGCAGTTCACGCGGACCACGGACGAAATGGATGGCCGCGATTGAGCGGCGCACCGTCCTCCCAACAGACGCGGCTATCAGTACCATCGCCAGCCTCACCGGCTCGTTGTCCAAGGTCTTTGGCCTCACCGGACCCTCCTTCACCGTCTCGGCGACCTGCGCCTCAGGTGCCGTCGCCATTGGCCTCGCCGCCCAGCAAATCCTCACCGGCGCGGCTGACATCATGGTCGTTGGCGGCACCGACGCGCCACTGCACCCGATGATGGTGGCCCAGCTGAGGGCCGCCGGCGTTCTTGGAGAGCACCCGGACCCAACCCGGACCTGTCGGCCCTTCGACATCTCCCGCAATGGCTTGTGCCTCGGCGAGGGGGCCGGCTTCATCGTTCTTGAGTCCGCTGCCTCGGCCGCCCGCCGGGGTGCGCCCTCCCTCGCCCGGCTCACCGGCTGGAGCAGCGGCGCGGAGAATGTCGGCCGCGCGGCTGTTAGCCTCGGCGGCAAAACCCTGGTTCGCACCATGCGCCAAGCCATCGAGGCCGCCCGGCTCAGCCCGTCCGACATCAGCTACATCAATGCCCATGGCACCGGTACGCTCATGAACGACAGCGCCGAGGCCGAGGCCATCCTCACAACCTTCGGGTCAGCCGGTGCGCCGCCGTGCAGCTCAACCAAGCCGGTCACGGGCCACTGTCTGGGCGCCACTCCGGTGTTAGAGGCGATCCTCTGTGTGCAGGCCCTGCGGGAGCAGATGATTCCTCCGACAGCCAACTGCCACGCTCCGGCCTTCCCGCTTGATTTCGTCCCTCTGCGGGCGCGGCCGGCGGCGCTGCAGCATGTTCTCTCCAACTCGCTGGGTTTTTGGGGCAAGCATGCCTCGCTGCTGTTCTCGCGTTAGTTCGTTAGGTTCTCTGGTTGAGCAGCCATGCCAGCACCTGTGTGCGCGCCGGATGGGCGGCGAGCCAGCGGCGAAACTCGTCCACCTTGGCGAAATCCGCGCCGAGGGCTCTGTGCATGTTGGCCAGCGCCGTCTGCTCGATTGCCTGGCGGCGACGGAAGTTCTGGTAGGCGGCGGTGAAGACCAGATGCAGGGAGCGATGGATTCCGGCCCGGCGCAGGGCTTCCCACTCGCCAGCATCCAGCCAGATGCCACCGGTGGCCGAGGAGCGCTCGACGAAAAACGGCAAATCCGCGGCGACCCGGTAACGCATCAGCAGGGTGCCGCTTTCCGGACAGAGCAAGGTCCTACGCTTGGCGTCGTCACTCGGGCTCAGCGATCCCCCCCCAACTGGCGGGCTCATTCCCCCGCGGTCCTGCCAGCGCCAATACGCCTCGGAGCTGATCCAGCAACCGCCTGATTGCGGGCACCTCCTGACCATCAATCCCGCTTCAAGTTCCAAGGGTTCCATGGTGATTTCCGGATCCATCGGGCTGCGCATGGAAAAATCCTAGAAGCGAATTTGCCGGCAGGTCACTCCAATTGGAGGACGAATTTTTGCCCGATGATTGACCCTCCTCTGGCTGTCGTGCAGCTTTTGTTCAATGAGCAATTCCTTATCTGAGGAGACCTCCCCTTATCTCCTCCAGCATGCGGAAAACCCCGTCGACTGGATGCCATGGGGACTCGAGGCTTTCGAGCGCGCTCAGCGCGAGGACAAGCCGGTGTTCCTCTCAGTTGGCTACTCGACCTGCCACTGGTGCCACGTCATGGAGCGGGAAAGTTTTGAAAACCCGGCCGTGGCGGCCGTCATGAACCATCACTTCATCAACGTAAAGGTCGACCGCGAGGAACATCCCGAGGTCGACGCCACCTACATGGCCTACGTCCAGGCGACCACCGGCCAGGGCGGATGGCCAATGAGCGTCTGGCTTACTCCCGAGGGCAACCCAATTGTTGGGGGCACCTACTTCCCGCCCGATGACCGCTTCGGCCGACCGGGCTTCACCCGCCTCTGCCAGGAAATCGGGGCCATTTGGCGCGATGACCGAGAGAAGCTAACCACCCAGGCGCGGCTGACGATGCAGCGGCTCCAACAGCGCGCCGACGAGACGTCCCTAACCATGCCAACCGACGTGGCTGCCTTCGACGAATTCCTCGACGAGTGCAAGGACCTCTATGATGAGGAGTTCGGCGGCTTTGGGGGCGCGCCGAAGTTTCCTCGGCCAGCAACCTTGGAGGCCCTGTTGGTCGTGCAGGACCGCTTCGGCCCCGCCAGCGACAAGGGCCGCTGCGCCTGGGCAATGGTCGACAAAACCCTCCGCGCCATGGCCGCCGGCGGCATCCACGACCAGCTCCGCGGCGGCTTCCACCGCTACTCGGTCGACCGCTACTGGCATGTCCCGCACTTCGAGAAAATGCTCTACGACCAAGCCCAACTGGCCAGCGTCTACCTGTCGGCATGGCAAATCTCGCAGGCCTTGGAGATGCGCGAGGTCGCGGAACGGATTTTTGATTATGTCCTCGGTGAGCTCGCCGATTCGCGTGGCGGCTTCCACGCCGCCGAGGATGCCGACAGCCTGCCGACCGACGGCTCTGAGGAAAAGCTCGAGGGCGCCTACTGGACGTGGCGCGCCGATGAGATCCAACACCTGCTCGCACCCGAGGACGCCGCCCTCTTTTGCGCAGCCTACGGCGTCGAACAGGGTGGCAACGCACGCCCCGAGAGCGACCCGCATCGGGAGCTGAGCGGCCGCAACACTCTCTTCCAAGCCGCGGCCCTGGAGGATCTAGCAGTGACCTTCAGTCACGACACCGCCTCTCTAACCCTTCGGCTTGAATCTGCCCGCAGCGCCCTGTTGGCGGCCCGCGCCCAACGCCCGCTGCCCCATCGCGATGACAAAATCATCACTTCCTGGAACGCCATGATGGTCTCCGCCCTGGCACGCGGCTCACGCGTCCTCAACCGGCCGGACCTGCTAACCGCCGCACGCGCCGCCCTGGAATTCATCCACACCGACCTCTGGGACGAGCCGGCCGCTTTGCTTGGCCGCAGCTTCCGCGGCCGGCCCAGCGGCGTTGACGGCTTCCCTCAGGACTATGCCGCACTCATCGCCGCGCTCTTGGAAATGGCCGCCGCCGATCCCGATGAGCGCTGGCTCAACTGGGCCGTTGGTCTCCAGGAGGCCATGGATGCGCGCTTCTGGGACCAAGACCGCGGCGGCTATGTCATGCGCGCCACCCTCGGGGCCGAAACCTTGATGACCCTCAAGGAGGATTATGATGGGGCCGAGCCCTCGGCTAACAGCATGAGCGTGCTCAACCTGCTGCGCCTCTCGACCCTGCTGGAGCGGCCGCTCTGGAGCGGCCGCGCCCAGCAGATGCTAACCGCCTCGGCAGCCAACCTGCGCCAACAGCCCCACGCGGTGCCGCTGCTCCTAACCGCCTTTGACCTCGCAGACCGCGGACTGGTCAAACTCGAAGTCGGCGGCGCCGAGCTCCTCGGCGTGGCCAACAGCCTCTGGCTCCCGCGGCTGGTCACCCTCGCCCGCGAGACGCCACAAGCGCTCCTCTGCGACAGCGGCGGTTGCCGGGCGCCGATCACCGACCCGCGGCAACTCCAGTCCGCCTTGGTCGAAAAAAGCCGGTGAAAATCAATCCTTTTTCGCCGCGCTCTGGCGGATGATCTGCAGGAAGCTTTGGGGGTCCAGCGATGCGCCGCCAACCAGCGCACCATCAATGTCGGGCATGGCCATAAGCTCGGCGGTGTTGCCGGGTTTCACGCTGCCGCCGTATTGAATGCGCACTTTGTTGGCCACTCCCGGGCTGACAACCTCGGCAACCACCGAGCGTACAAACGCGTGGGCCTCCTGCGCCTGGTCCGCCGTGGCCGTGCGACCCGTGCCGATGGCCCAGACGGGCTCGTAGGCGATGACCGTGTCGGTCACGTCGCGCTCGCTGAGTCCTTCCAGGCCCAGCGTGATTTGACGCCGCAAAACCTCCTCGAGACGCCCGGCGTCGCGCTCTTCGAGAGTCTCACCGATGCAAAAAATCGGCCGCAAGTTGCACTCGCGCGCCTTCTTGAGCTTGGCGTTGATGACCGCATCGGTCTCACCGAAGATCGCCCGCCGCTCGCTATGGCCAATGATCACGAAGTGGACAAAGAGCTCCTTGAGCATCATCCCGCTGATCTCGCCAGTGTACGCCCCACTGTCAAACTGGCTCATGTTCTGCGCCGCCAGCGACACCGCCGAGTGGTCGGCAAAACGCGCCGAGGCCTCTACTAACGACACGTACGGTGGCGCGATGACCACATCGCACTCCTCGCATTGCGGACCCAGGTCTCCCAGAAAGGTGGTTAGAAAACCCGAGGTCTCCTTGGGCCCAAGGTTCATCTTCCAGTTAGCTGCTATGATTGGACGGCGCATGGGAGTCAGGGTCGGGGATGCTTAGCGATGGGGGAGGGTTTAGCGGGCGTCGGAAAGTGCTGCAACACCGGGAAGCTCTTTGCCTTCAAGGAGTTCAAGCGACGCTCCGCCGCCTGTGGAGATGAAGGTCATCTTGTCTTCAAGGCCAAACTTCTTCACCGCGGTGACGGAATCGCCACCGCCCACGATGGTGACCGCATCGCTTGCAGCCATGGCTTCGGCGATCGCCTTGGTGCCCAGGGCAAAGCTATCAATCTCGAACACGCCCATCGGGCCGTTCCAGATAATGGTCTTGGCGCGTGCCACTTCGGCTTTGAACTCCTCGATGGCGACGTCACCGATGTCGATGCCTTCCCATCCGTCGGCGATCCCGCCGCCTTGGCCGTAGACGCCGGTGACTTCCGTCGGCGCTCCCTCGCGGAACTCCTGGGTCACCCGGGTATCTGCCGGCAACAGGAAGCGGATTCCCTTCTCCTCGGCTTTCTTGAGGATGTCCAAGGCCAGGTCCAACTTGTCGTTCTCAACCCGCGAGCCGCCGGTGGTATATCCTTGAGCCTTGCGGAAGGTGTAGGCCATCGCGCCGCCAATGAGGAATGCGTCGGCCTTCTCCATCAGAGCGGTGATCACCTGGATCTTGTCGCTTACCTTCGCTCCACCCATAATGACCAGGAACGGACGCGCGGGGTCCTCTAACCGGCCATGCAGGTACTCAAGCTCCAACTCAATGAGAAAGCCCATCGCGCTCTTCTCGACAAAATGGGTCACGCCCTCGGTTGACGCGTGCGCACGGTGGGCGGTGCCAAACGCGTCGTTGACGAAAATGCTCGCCGCCCCAGCCAATTCCTTGGCGAAGCCAGCGTCGTTCTTCGTCTCACCGGCGTGGAATCTCACATTCTCAAGCAACACCACCTCGCCGGCGGCCAGCGCGGCGCGCGCGCCAGCGGCGTCAGCACCGATACAGTCCTCGGCGAAGCCAACCGGCATGCCCAACAAAGCAGCGAGGCGCACGGCCACCGGACGCAGGGACGCTTCAGCCATGACCTCGCCATCGGGCCGTCCAAGGTGGGAGCACAGCACGAGGCGCGCGCCGCCCTTGAGAAGATGTTGGATGGAGGGCACTGCCGCCTGGATGCGGGTGTCGTCCGTGATGGCGCCTTCCTTGAGCGGAACGTTGAAATCCACACGCATGAGGACTTCCTTGCCCTGAACGTCGAGGTCGCGAATGCTTAGCTTTGGCATGATCTTCGGAGTCAAAAAGGCGGGAGAAGCATGCTTCCCCCGCCAAAAAAGGTCGTCGTTGTGGGGCGGTTGTTAGAGGCCCTTGCCCAACAGTGCGAGAGCTTCCGCGGCGCGGTTTGAGTAGCCCCACTCGTTGTCATACCACGAGCAGACCTTCACGAAGTTGCCGTCCATGACCATGGTGAGTTCAGCGTCAAGGATCGAGCTGTGCGGGTTGCGCACGATGTCCTGAAGCACAAGTGGCTCCTCGCTGTACTCGAGGATCCCCTTCATGGAGCCATCAGCGGCCTTCTTGAAGGCCGCGTTGACGTCCTCGGCGGTGATCGACACGCCATCCTTAAGGATTGCCGTGAAGTCGGTTAGCGATCCGGTAGGCGTCGGCACCCGGAAAGCGCCGCCGTTGAGCTTGCCCTTCATGGCCGGAATGACCTCACCGATGGCGCGCGCCGCACCCGTCGAGGAGGGCACGATGTTGATCGCCGCAGCGCGGCCACGACGCAGGTCGGCGTGTGGCAGATCGAGGATGTTCTGGTCGTTGGTGTAGCTGTGCACCGTGGTCATAAAGCCCTTTTCAATGCCCCAGGTGTCGTTGAGCACTTTGACAAGCGGCGCCAGGCAATTGGTGGTGCAGGAGGCGTTAGAGACGATGTGGTGCACGCCGGCATCATACTGGTCGTCGTTGATTCCAAGGCAGATGGTGATGTCAGGATCCTTGGCGGGAGCGGAGATGAGGACCTTCTTGGCGCCCGCGTCGAGGTGCTTCTGGGAGCCTTCGCGGCTGGCGAAGAAGCCGGTGGACTCAAGCACCACTCCGACATTCCACTCACCCCATGGGAGCTTCGACGGGTCGCGCTCGGCCGTGGCGTGGATTTTGTGGCCGTTGACGATGATGAACTTGTTATCAAACTCCACCGTGCCGGGGAACTTGCCCTGGGTGGAGTCGTACTTGAGCAGGTGTGCCAACGTCTTGTTGTCGGTCAAGTCGTTGATGGCGACGACCTTCTTGAGCTCATTTTCGTCCTGTGCGAGAGCGCGGAGCACGTTGCGTCCGATGCGTCCGAAACCGTTGATTGCGTAGTTGGCCATGATAGTTGGAGTGCCTCCGTGGGAGGAATTCGTTGATTGCTGGGGCGCGCGAATCACCGTGGGGCGGTAGCGCGGGCGCATTATGCAAGTGCGCCCCTGCCCGTCAATAGCGGGCTGAGGGGGCTGATTTGTCTGTGGCTGCAGGGATTCAGCCGCGCCGGGGCGGGAAACTCGCGGGTTTGCCAGGTTCTTCCATCGCCTTGAGGAGGATCCCGAGCGCCCCGCCGGAGATCCACACCTCGTAGACCAATGCCCCGAGGGAAAGCCCCATGAACAGCAGCGCCGAGCCGAAACTCACCAGGGCCACCCCCGCCGCCCCGCCGGTGATGGCCACCATCGCCACCACGCACAACAGCAGGCTCAGCGCCCCGGAGAGCTGCATCCAGCGGATGAGCCGCATGCGCCGACGCAGGTTCTCGATCTGCGCGCGCAGGATCGGCTCGCCATCACGCTGCCAGTCGTTGTGGAGCTTGCGGATGAGCGCAGCGAGGTGCAGAAAACGGTTAGTGTAGGACAAAAACAGCAGGCTAACGGCCGGAAATAGCAGGGCGGGCGTTGAAATCTCGATCTTCACGCGCCGAATCTAGCAGCCGGATGGGTCCCCGGCGAGCCCCGCCTGCCGGGCTGGCCAGGCCGGGACGCACTCGGCCATTGCCAAGCCCCGGCGCCGCTGGTTTATTCCGCGCCCACCACCATTCCCGAACCTATGGCCAGCAAAGACCACACCGACCCTGCCCGCATGGAGAAAATCGTCTCCCTGTGCAAACGCCGCGGATTCATCTTCCAGGCCGGTGAGCTCTACGGCGGACTCAACGGCTGCTGGGACTACGGCCCGCTTGGCGCAGAGCTCAAGCGCAACCTGAAAAACTACTGGTGGCGCAAAAACGTCCAGGAGCGCGACGACGTCCTTGGCCTGGATGGCTCAATCCTCACCATGCCGCAGGTCCTCGTCGCCTCCGGCCATGTCGGCGGGTTCTCCGACCCGATGTGCGACTGCCTCCTGACCAAGGCGCGGCTGCGCGCCGACCAGATCGAGCCGCAGTCGGGCACGGTCTATCACTTCAAGGGCGCCAGCCACGCGGCGAGCGAGTGGAGCATCGAGCGCATCTACGCAGTGCTGGTCAGCGGCGACAACGCGGAAGCGCGCGCCGGGAAGACCGCGCGCCAGTTCTACGCCCAGTTCCTGGCCAACAAGCAAATCTCGCCCAAGGAGCTTGAGTTGGCCTCAGGCACCGTCGAACAGGTCGTCGACAGCACCGCCTTCAACCCGGCCAACGGATCGCTGCTGACCGAGGCGCGCGCCTTCAACCTGATGTTCCAGACCCGAATGGGCGCCTCGGCCGAGGACAACGACCCTAACAGCGTCGCCTACCTGCGGCCCGAGACCGCCCAGTCGATCTTTGTGCAGTACAAGAACGTGCTGGATTCCAACCGGGTAAAGCTGCCCTTCGGCATCGCCCAGATCGGCAAGTCGTTCCGCAACGAGATCAACCCGCGCAACTACACATTCCGCTCGCGCGAGTTCGAACAGATGGAAATCGAGTATTTCTGCCGCCCCGAGGACGGCATGCGCCTAACCGACGAGTGGCTCGAGCTGCGCCTGAAGTTCTACGAGGAAATCGGCATCCCGCGCGCCAAACTGCACATCCTCGACGTGCCCGATGGCGAGCGCGCGTTCTACTCGAAGAAGACCTACGACATCGAATACGAGTTCCCCTTCGGCATCCAAGAGCTCGAAGGGGTCGCCTACCGCACCGACTACGACCTTGGCGTCCACCAGAAGGCGTCGGGCAAGCCGCTGGAGTACTTCGACGAGGAGACCAAGGAGAAGCTCCTGCCCCACGTCGTCGAGCCATCCGCGGGCTGCGACCGCACGTTGTTAGCCCTGATCTGCGAGGCGTTCGACGAGGAGGAGCTAACCGATGAGAAGGGTAAGTCCGAGATCCGCACGCTGCTGCGCTTCACCCCGCGCATGGCCCCGATCAAGGCGGCGATCTTCCCGCTGCTGAAGAAAAACGACGATCAGGTGCGCATCAGCCGCGAGATCCAAAAGAAGCTCCAGCCGTTCATGAATGTCTTTTACGACGAGGCCGGCGCCGTTGGTCGCCGCTATCGTCGCCAGGACGAGGTTGGCACGCCCTTCTGCATCACGGTGGACTTTGAAACTCTGGGCGAAGCCGGCGATGAACTCAAGGATACCGTCACCCTGCGGCACCGCGACTCGATGGAGCAGGAGCGCTTGCCAATTAGCCAGTTGCTGCCGTGGCTGCTGGAACGCATCATGTAGGCGCAGAAGCCCAGGCGCGGTGACAAAAGTCGGGTGGGGCCCGCGCGCCGCGCGCCTATCCGCGCCAGAGCATGCGTGCGCCAAAGGCGATGAGGGTAATCCCGAAGATGCGCACCAGAGTATCATTGCGCAGTTCGCGCATCCATTCGGCGCCGAAGTAGGACGCCACCGCCGCACCGCCGGCGCAGAGCCCAACAATGCGCCAGTCGATCAGGCCTTCCGCGCGCACATTGCTCAGAGTGGCCGCAATGGAGGTCACGATGATGACGGCCATGGAGGTGGCCACGGCGGCCTTTTGCTCCATGCCCAGCAGGATGGCGAAGGCTGGGACCATCACGATGCCACCGCCGACGCCGCACAAGGCGCCTAACAAACCGGCGACCACCCCAACAGCCACGGCAACGATGAGGGGTTTCATCGACGCGCGCCTTTCTCATGGGTTCCGGCCACCAGTTCTGCCACCAAGCGATGGAGAACCATCCGTGGATCAAGCCCGGTGGTGACCAGTGCCTGGTCGGCGCGCAGGCAGGATTCCATGGCTTGGCGAAGATTTTCCAGCGAGCGGGATTCAGCCCCGGCGGCCGCTTGGCTCAGCCCCCAGCTGTTGACGGCGCCAGCCTTGGTCAGCGGCAGCCATGACTTGTCCGGCAGGGCGTCAAGCGCAGCCTTGAAATTGCGGGTCCGGCCGCCGGCCTGCTCAAGAACCACTTTGGCGGTGAAAAGATTGCGCAAGGTGGGGATGATCGATGCGCGCATCAGGCCAATGGCACTTTCCCCGCGTTCAAGCTGGCGGTCGATGAGCTCAATGGCCCGCGCGCCGTTGCCGTTTTGCAGTGCTCGGCCGATCTCAAAGACTACTCCAGCGCGGCTCAGAGGAACCAGCACGCGCACGTCCTCAAGGGTCACCATGCGCCGCCCGGGTCCCAGAAAAAGATCAAGCTTCTCAATCTCGGCAGCCACCTGCGCTGATCCGTCACCGGCCAGCAGGACAAACAATTCCAGCGCCTCCGGCTCAAAATCCAAGCCCAGCGCCCTGGCCCGCTTCATCACCGAACGCGACACCGCCTCCTGCCAACCCTCCCGGCTGGGGTCGGGTTTGTCGAAGGTCTCCACCTCGCCGATTTTCTCCAACGTCTTGAAAAACGACCGCCGCTTGTCGATCGCCGGCGCGCTGAGCAAAAACGTCACCCCGCTGGCCACCCCGCGGGACAATTCATCCTGCAGTGCCTGCACCCCCGAAAGGGTCCGCTCCGAGCGCCCGGTCACATCGTCGCCTAAAAACGTCGCCCCCTTGAGCCATACCACCTTCTCACCGCCAAAAAACGGCAGGGTCTGCAGACCCTGCACCACGTTGACGCAGATCTGGAACGCCCCTTCCGAATTGTCAGCCACCCCGTCGATGACCTCGTTGGAAAACTCCCCGCTGCCATCCGCGGCCAAATTCCGGAAACGCTTCAGCGCCTCCTCGCGCACCATTCCCTCGTCGCTGCCAAGGATGGCGATGATGTTCTGCTGCTTGGCCACGCCGGGGAGCATGCTCAAGCAGCCAAAAAATCAAACCTCAATCTCGCCGGTCGGCCCCAGCCGCCGGGGGCCCGGTTCAAGCCCGGTTCAAGCCCGGTTCAAGCCCGGTTCAAGCCCGGTTCAAGCCCGGTTCAAGCCCGGAGCGGCCCGGGCGGCGGCCTCAGGAGTCATTCTTCTCGGTCAATTTCGGCCGCACCCGCCGGATGCCGCATTGCTGGGCGAGTTTTTTGGCGGAGGCGAGGTCGTGGTGGAGGATGGTTACCGGATGCCACTCGGTCTTGCTGGACGGATCCCGCGCGTCACCGAAGGGCATCTCGGCGTCATAGATCTTGAGGGTTATCCATTTCATGGTTCAAGATCGGCTCAATTCACCCAAATGCCACCAATTTGACACCCGCGCGCACGGGAAAAATCCTCTCCTTGGCGCAACCGGAGCCGGGCGTGCGCGCTTGAAAAAGGGCGCCTCAATGCGGCGCCTCAGTTCGCCTGCGGATCGCTCTCGCCACTGGCGCGCCCGGCCTTCTTGCGCTCGCGCGCCTCGCGGAAAAAACTCTGCAGCACAAACACGCAGTCCTCGCGCAGCACTCCGCCGGTTACCTCGCAGCGGTGGTTGAGCGGCGGGTTGCTTTCTAACAAGTTAATCCACCCCCCCGCGGCTCCCGCCTTGGCGTCCTCGCAGCCAAACACCACGCGGGTGGGC
This sequence comes from Akkermansiaceae bacterium, assembly GCA_044373535.1. Taxonomy (GTDB): domain Bacteria; phylum Verrucomicrobiota; class Verrucomicrobiia; order Verrucomicrobiales; family Akkermansiaceae; genus JBILQA01. The sequence goes on from JBILQA010000006.1 coordinate 16,327, forward strand.
CGGCAGTGGACGATGGCGCCAGCGCACATCGGGCAGGGTTCCTTGGTCACGTAGAGGGTGCAGCCGTCTAACCGCCAGTCGCCGAGGGCGGCCTGCGCGGCTGTTAGCGCGAGCATTTCCGCGTGGGCGGTGGCATCCTTGAGGGTCTCGACCTGGTTCCAGGCGCGGGCGATGACGCGGTTGGCGCGCACCACCACCGCACCGACGGGCACCTCGCCGGCCTCGTAGGCGCGCATCGCCTCGCGCAGGGCCAGCTGCATGAAATAGGCGTCGCTTTCCAAATCGATGATCACCTCGTCGTCGTCCACAGCCCCTGTGAATCATGGAAAGTGTATTCTGGCAAACTCCACCTTCCATGGTGCAGGCTAGCCGCGCATGAGAAACTGGACCTGCGCCGACCGCATCATCGCCCCCTCGCTGTTAGCCGCGGACTTTGGGCGCGTGCGCGACGAGACGACCCGCGCCATCCAGGCTGGGGCGGACTGGATGCACCTTGACGTGATGGACGGCCACTTTGTTGACAACATCTCGTTTGGGCCGGCGATGGTCCAAGCGGTGCATGAGACCAACGACGTGTTCCTCGACGTCCACCTGATGATCTCGCGGCCGGACCATTTTCTAACGCGCTTCATTGAGGCCGGCGCGGACCTCATCAGCGTGCACGTCGAGGCGGACCACGACGTGGCCAACACCCTGAGACGCATCCGCGCCGCGGGCTGCAAGGCGGGGCTGGTGCTCAATCCGGCAACCCCGCTGAGCGCCGCCATGGGGTTTCTCGACCAGATCGACCTGCTGCTGGTCATGACCGTCGTGCCGGGCTTCGGCGGCCAGGCGTTTATCCAGGACACCCTGCCCAAGGTGGCGGCCGCGGCGGCCCACCGCGCGGCTAACAACCTTGCCTATCACATCCAGGTCGACGGCGGGGTTGACCTCGCCACCGCGCCGCTGGCCACCGCCGCGGGGGCCAACGTGCTGGTTGCCGGTTCGTCGACGTTCCGCGCTGCGGACATGGCGGCGGCCGTCGCGGCGCTGCGCTGCTGCTAGGAAGGGCCCCGGGCGGCGACCATGCTAGCGGAGGCCGGGCGTCAGAGGAGGTCTCCCACCCGCCATGATAGTCGAGGGGGCGCCAATGGCGGCTTGTATCAAAGCCGCGGCAGCGCAGACACCCGGGGGGCGGTGGAATCCTCAGTGAAAAAAAGGGGAGAGGGCGGACCGGCCAAAAAACGATGAAGCACCGGACCGCCCATGGGGAAAACCAAGCTTGGATGACTTTAGAAGGCCACCGCGACGCCGAGGGTGGCGGTCAGGAAGTCCTCATCTTGGTTGGCGACGACGTCTTGGTCGGTCACGTAGTAGACCAGGCCGCCCTTGAGCGCCCACTCGCCAAACTTCTTGTCCACCGGCAGCGCATAGCTGGCAAGCAGACCAAGGGAGCCATAGCCGAGGCCGTCCTCGGTGCTGTTAGGGTGGAAGTCGTCTTCCATGAAATACCCGAGGGTGGCCGGAACGGTGAAGCTCACCGGCCCGAACTCGAAGCCGTGCTCGATGCCGGCCACCAGGACGGTGCCAGTGTTGCCACCCGAGGCGCCTTCCGTCAGGCGGTGGTGGATGGTCAGCGAGGGGCTCAGGAACGTGTCGTAGGCAAACTTGACGTCGAGGATTTCCTCGGTCTCGCCGCTGTAGATCCAGTTCTGGTAGGTGACGGAAGTGGTAAGCGCGCCGAGGGTGTAGCCAAAGCCAGCCCAGACATCGACTTCCTGGATGCGCCCGCCAATGGAGGAATCAGCCTTGGAGTTGACGTCCCACCAGGTACCCAGGTTGAAGGTGAACGCCTCGGTGAGCTGCCAATTGAGGTTGAGGCTCGGGTTGAAGGTCGGGTCGCTCAAGCTTGCGCCATCACCCCAGACGTCCAGGCCGTAGCAGACGAAGTGGGAGTTGAAGTCCAGCGCGAGCGAACCGCTGAGCACGCTCGTGGCCGGGGCATCGACAACCGTCGGGCCGCCGGGGGCAACGTCGCCGGCGAGCAGCGAGGCGGATCCGAGCACGGTCATTGCAGCCAGGCTGGTGCAAAACGGAAGAGCATTAAGGTGCTTTTTCATGTGTGGTGTGGTTTTGGTTTCAGTTGCTTCCGGCCGCCTTGCGCGGGTCTATCCTGCAGGGGCGGCTGAAGGGAGCACAGCCACACCAAGCACCTGCCGGGCCATGTTGCTAACAAAGCCCAACTTTTAAGCGTTTGTGCGTTCCAAGCGGCGTCCGCTGAGCGTTCCAAGAGCGCTATATCAGCGCCGGGACGCTCTTTGTCCTTGGCATTTTGTCCCGCCCACATGGAATCGGCGGCGACATGCCCACTGACGCCATCCTAACAGCAACACGCCAATTCCTCGGGATCGACCCGTCGGTGTCGGTCCTGTTGGTTCCGATCAAACGCGGCGCGTCGGGGCGCACGATCGTGCGGCTCAAGCCCGAGGGGCGGCCGTCGCTGATAGGGATTTACTACACCAACGACCGCGAGGACAACGCGAGCTTCGTGGCGGTTGCCGAGTTCCTGCTCAAGGCGCGGATGAACGTCCCGCAGGTTCTCTACAACAATCCCCACAAGCGGGTCATTCTCGTTGAGGATCTTGGCGATACGGACCTGCTTTCGCTCAAGGACCGCCCGTGGGAGGAGCGTAGCGCCTACTATGCCTCGGCGCTTGAGCAGATCGACCGGCTCTTCTACACGCGCCCGCCGAAGGACCTGCAGCTGCAGCGGCCATTTGACGCCGCGCTCTATGAGTGGGAGCAGGCCTACTTCTGCGAGCACCTTATCGAGACGCACCTTGGCCGCGGCATCCGGGGACTGCTCGAGCACCCGGCGCTCGTTGCGCTGCGCGAGCGCATGGGGGCGTCCGCGCGCCACCTCATCCACCGCGACTTCCAGTCGCAGAACCTGATGATCCATCAGGAGAAGACTTGGCTGATTGATTTCCAAGGGCTGCGCTACGGCCGCCAAGAGTATGACCTCGCGTCCCTGCTTTTCGACCCCTACATGGCCCACTCGGCAGCCGAGCGGGAGAAGATCCTCTCCCTTTGGGAGGACATTGCCGATGAGCGGCCCGATCCGGGGATCCTGCGCGACTGCGCGATCCAGCGCCTGATGCAGGCCTTGGGTGCCTACGGCAATATCGTCCACCTGCGCGGCGACGAAAGCTACCGGCCGTTCATTCCAATTGCCGCCGCATCGTTGCGCGAGCTGGTCACCGGCACGGACCTTGAGGAACCCTTGGCCAGCCTGTTAGATGAGGCGGTTTCCACCGTGAAGCGATAGCCACGCGCGAGGCGTGACGGCAGCCGCGGATTCCGCTAGGTTGCCGGAGAGCCAAATGAGCCGCCCGATCCACCACCTGCTTTTGTTTGTCCTGGCGTTGGCCACGGGCGCGGCGGGACTGCTGTGGGGCGGGCGTCTGGCGCCAGTGCGCCAGCTTGAGGCTGGGTTCTCGAAGCTCATCGTGGCGGCCGCGCTTGGTGCACCGTATCTCATCGAGCCGGGCACTGGGGCAAACCAGACGTGGATTGCGCGGCGCTTGACGAGCGAGCAATCAGCTAGCCCGCCGCAATTCTTGGGGCTTGGCGACGACCCGCAGCGGGTTTTTGAGCGCAATCCACCCAGCGCGGGCGACTTCGCGGTGATTCTCAGCCAGCTCAAACGCCACGGGCACAACAAGGTGGCAGTTTCCCTGGCAATGGCTTGGGACGAGGTGGACCCGATCGCGCTAGCCGCCCTTGAAGACGAACTGGCGAGCTTCAGTCTGGCGCTGTGCGCGAGCCCGCTGGCCCGCGGCATCACGCCCCAGCCAATGCCGCCGGCGTTTGCCCGCGCTTCGGTCCCCGGCACCCGCGTCATCGGCAACACCCGGCTTCTGCCGCTCGTCAACCGCACCGCCAACCCTTCCGTCATGCTGGCAAGCCATGCCACGCTGGCGGGCTTTTCGCTGCTGGAAAGCGAGGATCCTCCGGAAGTTGCCCGCCGTTCGTCGGGCAAGTCACTGAGGATAGCCTTGCTGGCGCGCTGGGATGACCGGGTGGTGCTGGCCTTTCCGCTGCTCGTCGCCATGGCCCGTGCGGAGGTGCGGCCCGATGAGCTCGAGATTCGCCTCGGTGAGTTCATCCGCTTGGGCCCGCACGGCAGGCTCATCCCGATTGACGCCTTTGGCCGCTTTGACCTCCCGCCAGCGATTCCGGGTGCGCCGAAAACCCCGAGTGTGCCCGCCGAGGTGCTCATCGAGGCGCTCGCGGAGGGGGCTCCCAGCGCCGAGCTCACCCCGCTGCGTCCACCGATCATTCTGCGCGACGAGCGCACCACGGTGGGCAAAGCCGAAGCCGAATTTGCCGCCATTCTCGGCGATCTGGTCATGGCTCTGGAATCCAGCCCGCGGCCGGGTCTGCCGGTCCCCTTCAGCCGACCGCCCCTCTGGGCGGAAGCCTTGTTGTTACTGCCCTTGGCCACCCTGAGCTCGCTTTTCCTGCGCCTCGACAGGCCTCGGCGGCTTGTCGCGAGTCTGGTCACCGCGGCACTAACCGTCGTCCTGCTCCTGGCGCTCGGCCAGCACCTTCATCTCACGCCCGCTGGAATCCCCGCCCTCGGAGTGCTTGCAGCTGGCCTGTTGACCCGTGGCCGGCGGTGCACGACGAGAACCAAAACCACCTACTTTTCAACCACCACCCATTTCCAATGATCGCCCAAAAGCTGCAGCCCCACATCACCAAAGCCGCGGTCCTGATTGAGGCCCTTCCCTACCTGCAGGCATTCCGCGGGGAAACCTTCCTCATCAAGATGGGAGGATCCGCAATGGACGACCCCGAACTGGTCCGCAAGGTCATGCGCGATATCGTTTTTCTTGAGGTCGCAGGCATCCGGCCAATCGTCGTCCACGGCGGCGGCAAGGCGATTTCCGCCGCGATGAGCGCTGCGGGGCTCGAGGCGCAATTTGTCGGCGGCTTGCGCGTCACCACTCCGGAGGCCATCGCCATTGTGGAGAAGACCCTCTCTGGCACCATCAACCCCCAACTTGCCAAGATGATCGTCGATTTCGGCGGCAAGGCGGTGGGCGTGCCTGGCACCGAGGTCTTCGTCGGCAGCACCATCAGCGGCCGCGGAGCCGATGGACAAGCGGTTGATATCGGGCGGGTTGGACAAGTCACACGCTGCCGGATGGAGGAAATCGACCGTGCCCACGCCGCCGGGATTGTGCCGGTCATTTCGCCGCTGGCTGCCGAGGCGGACACCGGCGCGCCACTCAATGTGAACGCTGACCTCGCCGCCGCCGCTCTCGCCAAACAGCGCCGCGTCGCAAAGCTCATCTACCTATCAGATGTTCCCGGGTTGCTTGCCGACCCGAAGGACCCAACCTCGCTTATCCATTCGATCACCGGCCCGCAGGCGCGCGATCTCATCGCTGACGGCACCATCTCCGGGGGCATGATCCCAAAGATCGAGAGCGCCTTGGATGCCTTGGAAAACGGCGTGCGCAAGGTCCATTTCATCGATGGCCGCGTTGCCCACACCTTGCTGTTGGAAATATTCACCCAATCGGGGATCGGCACCGAAATTGTGCGCTAGCCAATCGGCTAGGCGCTCTCCAGCCCGTCGCCCTCGCCGCTGGCGTCGAAGTCCACCTCGCGCACACGCTTGGCGTCGCGGATCCGTTCGACGCAGCGGCGCAAGTGCTCGCGCACCGCGATGGGATCCTTCACTGCGGCGAGTTCCGCCTGCGGCTGGCTGCGGTCGGAGGTCTCTAGCATCACGTTGCCAAGCCCGAAAATCCTCAGCGAGAGCGGCTGGACCACCGAGCTATCCTTCACCCGATAGAGTTCGATTTCATCGATCTTGCGGTTGAGCACCCCGGTGTAGAAACGGATCCGCTGTTCGCTGAGCTCATAGACTTCACAGCGTACGACCAGAAACGCCCATCCCGCCCAGCCGAGCGGAATGACCAAGGCAATTAACACCGGCAAAAAAAAGACCCCGCCGGTGACGATCACCCCGGCTAACAGCAGGGAGAGCACATAGGTCCAGAAATTCGTCCACTGCGACGGTCCGCCCTTCCAAATCACCGTATCACTTGCTTCCGCATTCATCGGCCAGGACTCTAGCAAAGCTGCCCGCGCCGCAAAGGCGGATTTCCGGCCTCATCAAATGGCCGATTTTCCGCCGTGCATTGCCGGCCCTGCAGAGCTACCCGTCAGGGGTGAGCGCCCCTTCCTACACAGAAGAACTCGCCGAACTCATCGGCGCGGACAAGGTTTCAGTGTCCCGGGAGGCCCTGGAAATCCACAGCATCGACAAGTGGCACGCCTCAAGCCCACCCGACGTGGTCGTTTTCGCTGAATCCACCGAGGATGTCGCCGCGGTGCTCCGCTTCGCCAGCGCCAAGGGGATCCCGGTCACCACCAGGGGGGCGGGAATCGGCTATGTCGGTGGCTGCGTGCCGGTCCGCGGCGGCATTGCGCTGTCGCTCGCGCGCATGAACCGGATCTTGGAGATCAACCCGGCAGACGGCGTCGCCATTGTTGAGCCCGGCGTGATCACCGCGGACCTGCAGGACGCCGTGCGCGCCCTTGGGTGGTATTATCCACCTGACCCCGCTTCCCTTAAGGAATGCTCCATTGGCGGCAACATCGCCACCAACGCCGGCGGCCCGCGTTGCCTCAAGTATGGCGTCACACGCAACTACGTCCTTGGCCTCCAGGTCGTCATGGCTGACGGCCAAATCCTCGAGACCGGCGCGCGCGTGCACAAAAACAAGACCGGCTTCGATCTAACCGCGCTGCTGGTGGGCTCGGAGGGGATGTTAGGCATTGTCACCCGCGCCACGCTGCGGATCATTCCGCACCCGCCGGTGCGCGCCATGCTTGCCGCGGTGTTCCCGACCTTCGAGATCGCGGCGGCAACCGTGCAGGCGATTCTCAACAGCGGCCACCTTCCCTCCGCCCTGGAAATCACCGATGGCTTTACTCTTCAGGCGGCTAGAGACTATCTCGGCCACCACGTCCTGCCCGCCGGCAACGCCCATCTCATCGTGGAAATCGACGGCCAGGCCGATGCGGTTGCCTCCGAGATCGGCCTGCTCGACACGCTGCTGCGCGACCAAGGCGCCACCGCCGTGCGCACCGCG
>JBILQA010000007.1:0-23447 GCA_044373535.1 Akkermansiaceae bacterium
TTCTGGGTCTCCGCCCTGCTTCCCTACCTCTTCATCTGCCTGGTTGCCGCCGGCCTCATCGTCATGACCGCCGTGACGGCCATCACCAACCACCTCGCCGCCTCACCCAGCGACAAATGGGCGCTCTTGGGCTACGACCTTGGCCTCCAACGCTTCACCGGCGTGATCCTCTACCTCACCGGAATCGCTGGCCTCGTCCTGCTTTTCACCACCCTCTACAAGCTCATGCCGGCCACCAAGATCTCCTTCCGCCTTGCCCTCTCCGGCGGCGTCACCGCCACCATCCTTTGGGAGATCATGCGCTATCTCCTGACCGCCTACTTCGCCAACATCTCCATGGTCAACACCGTCTACGGCTCCATGGCCACTACCATCATTGTCCTCCTCCTGTTGGAAGCCGCCGCCCTCATCGTCCTTCTTGGCGCACAAGTCATCGCCGACCTCCAGGAAAGCCTCGTCGCCGGCACACCATGGTTTGCCGACCCGCACGACCGCCAATCGCTCTGATTCTCCACCCGCCATGTCCACGCCCCTTGTTGAAGTTTCCCACCTCGCCAAGTCCTTTGGCGACTTCCAAGCCGTCAAGGACGTCTCCTTCACCGTGAGCCCGGGCGAGGTCGTTGGCTTGCTTGGCGTCAACGGCGCCGGCAAGACCACCGTGATGAGCATGCTCCTTGGACTCATCACACCCGACTCCGGATCCATCCGCATCTTCGGCATGGACTTCGCCAAAAACCGCCTCGATATCCTCCGCCGCACCAACTTCTGCACCACCTACGCGAGCCTCCCGTCCAACCTCAAGGTCAAACACAACCTGCGCATCTTCGCACGCCTCTACGGCGTCCCTCAACCTAACAAGCGCGTCGACGAACTCCTCGAACTCTTGGAAATCGACCGCCTGCGCGACTCCATCACCGGGCGCCTCAGCGCCGGCGAGTCAACCCGCGTCAACCTCGCCAAGGCCCTGCTCAACAACCCGGACCTCCTCATGCTTGACGAGCCGACCGCCTCGCTTGACCCGGACATCGCCGACAAGGTGCGCAAGCTCGTCCGCCGCATCCAACGCGAGCGGAGCCCCGCCATCCTCTACACCTCCCACAACATGAAGGACATCGAGGAGGTCTGCGACCGTGTCCTGTTCCTCCACAAGGGCCGCATCCTCGCCGAGGGAACCCCTCAGGAAATCGTCTCCCACTTCCAAGAGGACGACCTGGAAAACGTCTTCATCAAGGTTGCCCGCGGTAGCGAGGACATCGTCAACGCCGATCCAACCACCCAGGGCTAACCGCCGGGCTTTCCGGCTAACCCTTCCTATCCACCATGAACTTCAGCGTCATCCGCGCCCTGGTCACCCGCTACGTCCTGCTCTATACGCGCAACCCGGTGCGGCTCATAGAGTTGTTCTTCTGGCCCGTCGTCCAGTTGCTCGTCTGGGGTTTCGTCACCCGCTATCTGCAACAACAGCAACAACAGGGCGGCGGAATTCCCGGCGTGGTCACCTTCCTCATCGGTGGCATCATCCTGTGGGACTCGCTTTTCCGCGCCCAACAGGGCGTGGCTATCTCGTTCCTCGAGGACGTCTGGACGCGCAACCTGCTCAACATCTTTGCCGCCCCGGTGCGCATGACCGAGTACCTCATCGCCACCTTCGCCGTCGGCTTCCTGCGCGTCTTCTTCACCGGCATGGTCCTGAGCGCCATCGCCTGGTTCGGCTACGCATTCAACCTGTTCCAGTTCGAGTGGGCCCTCATCGCCTTCTACGCCAACCTGATGATCTTCGGTTGGGCTCTCGGGGTCCTCGCCACCGCCATCATCCTGCGCTGGGGCCACGGCGCGGAGTCGCTCGCATGGGCCATCCCGTTCATGATCCAGCCCATCGCCGCGGTCTTCTACCCAGTCGCCTCCCTGCCCGCTTGGCTCCAGCCCGTCTCATGGTCGTTTCCAACCGCCTACGTTTTCGAAGGCATGCGCCACACCCTCGCGTCCGGCCACACCCCGTGGCCCATGCTGCTAACAGCCTTCGCCCTTAACTGCTTCTATCTGTTTCTCGCCGGCGCGGTGTTCGCATGGACGCTGCGCATCGCGCGGCGCCGCGGGCTATTGGTCAAGGTGACCTCGAGTTGACCCACCGTGGCCGCTGCCGGGCCACCCGGGGGCTATCAGATCCTTGCCCGCCGCCGCCCGCCGCCCAGGGCGGCGCGCAGCATGATCCCGAGGCCACCGACGACGAAGATCCCCGGAAACCAGATCGCATAGCCAACCGCCTTGGTCTCGGTTTTCAACACGGCCACTTGTGGTTGTTTCGGATCGTAAATGCAGCTCACCCGGGAGCCCACCGGATACTCGGCGGCCAAGGCCGCGGCACGCTCCGGGGCGCTGCTCCACGGGCTGCCGCGCAGCGCCCACAGCGATGAGGTCAATGCCCGGCCCTGCGCCTCATAACCGAAGAGCACCTTGAAGCGGTAGTCCGGCGCCACCTCGGGGCCGATCTGCCGCTCCTCGACCTCGGAAAGCATGATGAGCGCCTCGCTCCGCGGCCACTGCGCCATCTCCCGGCTCCGCTCATAGCTGCGTCCCATGAGCCCGAAGAACACCGCTCCTGCTAGAAAAATCAGCAGGCCGATTCCGAAGAGGTAGGCCTTTCCGGCACGGGTTGCGGATGACATGGCCATGCAACGTCCCGCTTCCTCACGCGCTTTTCAATCCCCAATGTGCGGGTTTTAGCCTTCCCTTTCCACCTGCGCGGTCTACCTACAAGCCCATGAGCGACCCTGCCGCCACCCTCTCCGAAGCCATCAAGGATGCCATGCGCGCCAAGGACGCCGCGCTCCTCAGCGTCCTGCGCGCCCTGAAGACCGCCGTCATGAATGCCGCCATCGAAAAGGGCGGCCCTAACACACCGCTGGACCCCGCCGAGTTCCTCGCCGTCGTTCGCCGCCAGGTCAAGCAGCGCCAGGACTCCTTCGAACAGTTTGAGAAGGCCGGCCGCGCCGAACTCGCCGCCAAGGAGGCCAACGAGATCTCCCTGTTACAAGCTTACCTTCCCGCCGCCCTCACCGAGGCCGAGCTGGCGGCCCTTGTCGACCAAGCCGTGGCCACCACCGGCGCCACCGGCAAGGCAGACATGGGCAAGGTCATGAAAGTGCTCCAAGAGCTAACCGATGGACGCGCCGACGGCCGCACCCTCTCACAGGCCATCATGCGCCGCCTCAGCTGATCCCCGCCATGTCGCTCCACGCCATCATCGTTGCCGCTGGCAGCAGCCGCCGCATGGGCTTTGACAAGCTCAGCGCCGAGCTCGATGGCGTCCCGGTCCTCACCGCCGCCATCCAGGCCTTCCTCGACTGCCCAGCCGTTGACGCCTTGGTCGTCGTCGCCGACGCCGAGCGTTTCGCCGCTCTCATGCCGGCCAACCCTAACAAGCCTGTGACCCGCGTCGATGGCGGCGCTGAGCGCTTCCTCTCGGTGGCCGCCGGCATTGCCGCCGTGCCGGAGAAGGTGAAATTCATCGCCGTCCATGATGGCGCGCGCCCGCTGGTCACTCCGGACCTCATCGAGCGCTGCCTGCAGGCCGCCCGCACCCACGACGCCGCCGCCGCCGCCCGCCGGGTCACCGAAACCGTCAAGCGCTGCGACGCCGAGGGTTTTGTCCGCGAGCCTGTTAGCCGCGAAAACCTGTGGCTCATGGAGACCCCGCAGGTGTTCCGCGCCAGCCTGCTGCGCCGCGCCTACCGCGAGGCCCACGACTGCGGCGCGAAGCCCACCGACGAGGTTTCCGCCGTCGACTTGTTGGATGTGGCCACGATCCTGGTGGATTCCGGCGCGCCGAATCCGAAGATCACCTTCCCGGCCGACCTGGCCTGGGCCGCAAAGCTGCGCGCATGAGCCAAATCACCCACCACGCACTGAGCGCCGCCAGCGGCCACCGCATCGGCATCGCCCACATGCCCTTTGCCGAGTGCGTCTCGCTCTCCATCTACCTGCCCGTCGGCAGCCGCCATGAGACGCTAAAAATCAACGAAGGCATTGCCCACTTCATTGAGCACATGGTCTTCAAGGGCACCGGAAGGCGCGACGCACGCGCCATCTCGCTGGACGCCGAAAGCGCCGGTGGCCAGCTCAACGCGTTCACCAGCGAGGACCACACCGCCTACGAGGCACGCGGCCCCGCCGAGCTGCTCCCGCTGCTGGCCGAGATTCTAACCGACCTGGTGTGGAACCCAACATTCCCGCAGGACGAGATCGACCGCGAGCGCGAGGTCATCGTTGAGGAGATCCTCATGTACCGCGAGTCGCCCTCGGACCATATTGGCGATGTTGCCTCGCGCGCCCTGTGGGGTGCCCATCCGCTTGGCCACCCGATCACCGGCTCGGAGGAATCTCTCGCCGCCATCGGCCGCCGCGATCTCGTCACCTTCGCCGACACCTTCTACCGCAGCCCGCAGGCGGTCATCGCCGTGGCCGGCCCGCTCTCACCCGCCGAGGTCCTTGCCATCCTCGAGCCACTCCTGCCTTCCCCCCATTCCTCGGCCATCGTCCGGCCCACGCCCTTTGACCTCGCCCGCTTCGCCCCGAACACCCTGGTCGAATCCCGCGACACCGAGCAAACCCAGCTCAGCGTCGGCTTCCACCTCCCCGGCCGCGCCTCGGACGAGCGCTATGCCCTGCGCCTGCTCTCACTCATCCTCGGCGAGCCAATGAGCTCGCGCCTCTTCCAGGAACTGCGCGAAAAACGCGGCCTCTGCTATCAGATCTCCACTGACGTCTCGCTGTTTGAGGACACCGGCGCCTTCGATGTTAGCCTCGGCACCGACCCGGACTCCCGCGATGAATGCCTCGCGCTCATCCAAGCCGAGATCTCGCGCATGGCCGCCGACGGACCCACCGATGCCGAAGTCGCCGCCGCCAAACGCTACGCCTCGGGCCAAAGCCGTCTCGCCTTTGAATCCACCGCCTCACACATGGCATGGGTCGGCGAGTCACTCCTCTTCCACGACCGCCTCATCCCCGTCCCAGAGGCTCGCGCCAAGCTCGACGCCGTCACCCCACAACAAGTCCAACAGGCTTGCTCGACCTATCTCACCCCGGCGCGCCGCGCACTCGCCGAGATCTCTCCGGAGTGACATCTTCCGTTCCCGTGCCGCAACAGCTTTGTATCTAACTTGCATAGGTATTATAGTCTCGAACAGCACCGAAATTATCCCTTGGCAGCCCACCCCACCCCTGCTTTATCTAACAGACTATGCAGACCACCAATCCCTACCAAGCGCCATCAACCACGGCGCACAACACCGGCGGACCAAGCCCGAAGCTGACCCCAAAGCAGATTCTCTTCTCATTCTCGGGGAGAATCCCGCGCCGCACCTACTGGCTGTGGGCCATCATCCTTAGCGCGGCAGTTCTGATTCCCGCTGCGATTCTTTCGGCATCGATTGATTCTAGCGGCTCGGAAGGACCTAGGACTGGTGTTGCCCTCGGCTTTTTAGCCATCTATGTGATTGCTATCTGGATAGGCTTGGCGCTGCAAGTCAAGCGCTGGCATGACCGCGGCAAGTCCGGCGCGTGGGTGCTTATCGGCCTGATCCCGGTCATTGGCGCCATCTGGGCCTTTGTCGAGTGCGGCTGCCTGCGCGGCACCTTTGGCCCTAACAACTATGGCGAGGACCCAACCTAGCACCTAGGCTGATAGCGTTTAAGTCTTCATCACCAAAGTGGCCGGAGTTCCTCCGGCCACTTTTTTGTTATCCGCCTCCCAGCCCGAGGAAATCGCGCGCGTTGCCATAACAGATATTGCGGATCATCGGGCCGACGAGGCCTGGCTCATCGGGGATTTCGCCATTCTCGACATCCCGCCCGATGAGGTTGCACAGCACCCGGCGGAAATACTCGTGGCGCGGAAACGACATGAACGAGCGCGAGTCGGTGAGCATCCCGACAAACCTCGATAGCAGCCCAAGCGAGGAGAGCGCGTTGAGCTGCCACTCCATACCCTCCTTCTGGTCAAGGAACCACCAGCCGCTGCCGAACTGCACCTTGCCTGCAATCGTCCCGTCCTGGAAATTCCCCGCCATGGTGGCGAACACATAGTTAGCCGCCGGGTTGAGGTTGTACAAAATCATCCGCGGCAGGCATCCATCCACGTCGAGCCGGTCGAGGTAGGCCGCCAGCGCCCGCGCCTGCGGTTGGTCGTCCATCGAGTCCGCCCCGGCGTCCGGGCCCGCCTCGCGCAACAGGCGCGTGCGGTTGTTGCGCAGCGGCCCAAGGTGCAGCTGCTTGGTCCATCCCTTGGCCGCATCCAGCCGACCAAAGTACAACAACATGTATGAAATAAACCGCCCCCGCTCATCCGCAGCGGCTGCCGCCCCGCCGCGCACCTTGGCGAAAATCCGCCCCGCCTCCGCCTCGCTGCAGTCGTCCGCAAACGCCCGCTCCAGACCGTGGTCGCTCAACCGGCAGCCATGCGCATGAAAATCATCGTGGCGCCGCCCCAGCGCGTCTAGCAGGTCTGCGAGCCCGCCGATGTCGACATCCGCCCGCTCGCCTAACTGGTCAACCCAGCAGTTGAAAATCTCCGGCCGGTCGACCAAGAACACCTTGTCGGGACGATAGGTCGGCAGCACCCGCGTCGGGCAGCCACCGGCGGCGATCGCCCCATGCGCGGCCAGATCGTCGGCGGGGTCGTCCGTGGTGCACACCACCCGCACCTGGAATTTATCCAGGATCCCCCAGACGCGCAGCTCCGGCGTCGCCAACCGCGCGTTGGCCTCCTCCCACACCGCCGCCGCGCTCCCCGCATCCAACAATCGGCTGATCCCAAAATATCGCTGCAGCTCAAGGTGGGTCCAATGATAGAGAGGATTGCGCAAGGTGTGTGGCACGGTTGCCGCCCAGGCGAGGAACTTATCATAGGCCGCCGCCCCACCCGTGCACAGGTGCTCGGCCACCCCGTTGGCACGCATTGCCCGCCACTTGTAGTGGTCGCCTTCCAGCCAGATCTCAAACAGGTTGTTGAACCGCCTGTTCGCCGCGATATCCGCGGCTGATAGATGGCTGTGGTAGTCGAGGATCGGCTCGTTTTTGGCGAACTCCTCGTAGAGTTGCTCGCCGGTCTTGTTGTGCAGCAGGAACTTGTCCTGGATGAATTTCTTGCCCATCGGGAAATCTGTTATTTGCTTGGCCCCTGCTCAGCCACCATCGGATCGGCCAGCACCCGCAGGCGCCCGTCGTGGAGCCGGTAGATCCAGCTGTGCAGGTGGAGTTGTTGGCCACGCCGCCACGCGTCCTGGACGACGGTTGTACGCGACAAATTCTCGGCTTGGCCAATCACGTTGAGCTCGCACATCCGGTCAGAGCGTTCGGCCGGGGTGAGCGCCTCGAGCTCCGGCCCGTTGCGCCGCGCGATGCTCTGGATGTGGCGCAACCAATTGTCAATGAGGCCGAGCTGGCCATCATCCATGGCCGCCTTGACGCCCCCGCAGCCATAGTGGCCGCAGACGATGATGTGCCGCACCTTGAGCACCTCCACGGCGTACTGGACCACCGAGAGCATGTTGAAATCCGTCTGCACCACCACGTTGGCCACGTTGCGGTGCACAAACACCTCGCCCGGTCGCAAGCCCGTGATCTGGTTAGCCGGCACCCGGCTGTCCGAGCAGCCGATCCACAGATACTCCGGGCTCTGCTGGTTGATGAGCCGCTCGAAATACCCAGGATCCTCCGCAAACATCCGCTCCGCCCACTCGCGGTTGTTCTCCAACAGATTCTCCAGGCTCTCCATGCCCCGCAAGCTTGCACCATCCCAACGAACCGACGCAAGCCGCACGCGCCGCCATTTCAACCTTGCCAGAACCCCGGGGTGGCGTGACTTCACAGGCATGCGATTCCCTCGCCTCTGGCTGATCCTGCTCCTCTGCCCGCTTTCCCACGCCACGGAATCACTTCCCGCTGGCGGCCGCGAGCTGGTGGCCGGCAAGTCCCCCGCCAAAGCCACCGCCGCCGCCCAGAAGGTCGCCGTCAGCGGGCAACCATTCACCGAGGCGCTGCGTCTCACCGTGGCCGTCGCCACTCCGGAGCGCCCGTGGAGCGTCCAACTCATGACCGCCCTTGATGCCGGACCTATCAAAGCGGGCGACCGGTTGTTAGTCCGCTACATGGCCCGCTGCGCCACGGGCGCCACCGGGGCCGCCACGGCCAAGCTGCAGTTGGCCGAGCCACCGCACTCGCTGCTGGGCGTCACCGACAGGGCACAGTTCGGCGGCGAATGGCAGCAGATCAACCTGCCCCTCATTGCCACCCTGGGAGCCGAGCAGGGTCGCGCCCAACTGGCCTTGTTCTTTGGCGCCCAGATCCAAACCGTCGAGGTCGCCGCCATCCAAGTGCTCAACTTCGGCCCCGACTTCGACCTCGCCAAGTTGCCGCGGCAAAACGTCACCTATCCCGGCCGCGACGACGAGGCCGCCTGGCGCACCGCCGCACTCACCCGCATCGCCGCCCACCGCATGGCGGATTACTCCGTTCAGCTGCTGGATGCTCAGGACAAACCGTTAGTCGGCAAAACCGTCACCGTCGACCTCGACCGCCACGAGTTCGGCTTCGGCTCCTGCGTGACGGCCGACATGCTAACCAAGGAGGGCCCCGCCAGCGACCGCTACCGCGAAATCGTCGCGCGCACCTTTAGCCGCGTCGTCTTCGAGAACGACCTCAAGCCGTGGAGCTTCCCCCGCAGCGCCGATGGCCGCGCCAAGCTTGAGAAGAGCTTTGCCTGGTTGGCCGCCCGCGGCATTGGCGTGCGCGGCCACTTCCTCGTCCAGGAGGCCCTCGACAAGTGGTCGCGCAAGCGCCTTGGCGACCCCGACAAGCTGCGCGAGGAAATGCTTGCCGATGTCCGCGAGCGCATCACCGCTGTCGGCCCACGCGTTACCGAGTGGGATGCCATCAACCACCCGGTCGCCTGGCGCGGAGCCGACCTGCTTGCCAAGCAGGACCCCCGCCTGGCCACGCTAAGCATGGACGTTTTCCACGCCGCCCGCTCCGCCACCAACCTGCCACTCTGCATCAATGAGGACCAGCTCTTCCGCCCGGGACCCCAGCAGGATCTAACCTTCGAATTCCTCGCCAACCTCAAACGCCGCGGCGTGCGCGTCGACGGCCTCGGCAACCAGGCCCACATCAGCAGCTCCTTCCTGCCATCCCCGGAGGACATCCTGCGCGTCACCGAGCGCTTCACCGCCGTGGTCCCCAAGCAGGTCATCACCGAATTCGACATCCTAACCAACGGCGACGAACAACTCGCCGCCGACTACCTGCGCGACATCCTCATCGCCTGCTTTAGCCACCCCGCCTACGACGGCTTCCTACTTTGGGGCTTCTGGGAATCCACCGCGGGACTCGCGGAGTCCTACCTGTGGCGCAACGACTGGACGCTCACCCCCGCCGGCCGCGTCTGGGAGGAATGGGTTGGCAAGCGCTGGCACACCCGCGAAACCCTCACCACCGATGCTGCCGGCCGCGTCTCATGGCGCGGCTTCAAAGGCTCCTACTGCCTAACTGCCGACGGCCAAGCCACCCCCCGCTTCCAACCCGGCACCCCCGCCGCCCCCGCCTCCATCAACCTTCCCTGAGTGCATGGCTCGAGCCTAGCTCGTGTTGTTAGCGTCACTTGCCCGCCGCGGTCCCTGGATTGAGCGTGGCGCCAATGACTCCAAGCAGTGAGCGCGGGTCTTGCACATCGGAGTCCAGCGACCAGATCATAATGCCCCCCAGCCCTTGCTCGAGGACCTCGCGCGCCTTGTCCTTGATGGTGCCTTGCCCGTTGTACCAGATGGTATTCCCCACCTCGTCGGCATTCTCGGCACCCGCATGGCGAACCACAATCTCCCGGTAGGGGTACTCGCCTTTGCGCAACTCCGGGCCAAAGCCGTAGCCATAAAACGGTACTCCCAAGATCGCCTTGGCCTTCGGCAAGCCTCTGGCCAGCCACCAGGCAACGGTTTCCCGCGCGAAAGCCAGCGAGGAATGTTGGCCCGGCGCGTCAGGCTCCCAATAGCCCACCGCATCATAGGCCATGATGTTGACAAAATCGAGTTGGTCAAACACCTCGACCGGCACCTTGTCGCCGCCGTAGCCCTTGGACAGCGCGGCTGTTAGCAGCTTGCCCTCCGGCTTGAGCGCCGCGGCAAGCTCCTTGATGAACGCTCCATAGTCCGCAGTGACCGACGGCCCTTCCAGATCGACATCCAGACCGTCAAACCCGTGGGCCGTCACATACGCTGCCAAACCTGCCACGAACTTCTGGCGGTTCTTTTCTCCCAGCAGGTTGGCATAGCGCCGCCGCAGGATCTTGTCCTCCGCGGCCGACCCGCCGCCGATTGAAACGAGCACCTTCACCTGGTGCGCATGCGCCTTGGCAATCAGCGCCGCGTTGTCCGCATTGAATGTTAGCTCGCCCGCCTCGTTGCTAGGGTTCTCAAACGCAATGTTGAGGTGGGTTACCTTGGCATAGTCGATTGTCGCCGCAAATGCCGGCAGGTCGATCCAGTTGGGCACATAGGCCACCACCATTGGCCGCCCATCGACCATTGAGGCGAGCATGAGCGTGATCAAAAGAATCCCCAAGCTCCGCCTCATTCCCTCAGACTCTGCTCTGCACAGATTTCGCTGACAATGCCCAATTTGCAGGCTCTCTTGACCCACATGAGTTGCACAGCTACTGTGCAGCACAGTCATGAAGAACATCACCGTCAAGATTGACGACGAGACATACCGGCAGGCGCGCCTCAAGGCGGCTGCAATGGGCACCTCCGTCAGCGCCATGGTTCGCAGCTACCTTGCTTCCATGGCCGCGGATTCGGACGAGGCCAATCACCGCCGCATGGTGACCGAACTGAAAAAAATCTACGCCGAGGCCGAAGCCCGCGCCACCCCGCGCACCGAGCCCTTCGTCCCCCTGACCCGCGAGGAGATTTATGCCGAACGTCTTCGTTGACACAAACATCCTGGTTTACGCCGCCGCGGAATTCACCCCGATCCAACGGAAAACCGCGATTGCCCGTGAACTCCTGCTCCTGCCGGGAATCCATTTCTCAATCCAGGTGCTTAACGAATTCGTCGCGGTTTCGCGCCGTTGCGACAAACTCAACCTTCCTCCGGACCGCGAGCGGCGCTGGCTGGAAGCATGCCTGCTGCGCCCGGTGGCCAGCCTTTCCACCCGGACTTTTCTAACCGCGCTTTCTATCCACAGCCGCTACGGAATCTCCCACTGGGATTCGCTCATCGTCGCCTCGGCCATGGAATCCCACTGCGCAACCCTCTACTCAGAGGATCTTAGCCACGGGCAAAACTACGACGGCGTTACCATCTTCAATCCCTTCCTCTAGCCCCAGAGCACCCTCACTGGCCAAGAAGCCAGTAGTGCTGCAAAAAGTACACCTCGCGCGCCAAAAACCCAGCCTTGGCCTGCAGCGTGCGGTAGCGACTCGTCGGCGTCGGCGAGGAAACCGCGCGAATCCCCGCATCCCCGGCCATTGCCATCGCTCGCCTCAAGTGCAGCGGGTCGCTCACCACGATCGCCGTCCTCAGATGGTTCTGCTCCATCAACCGCGCCGCCTCTGCTAGATTCTGCTGGGTCGTGCGCGAGATCTCCTCGATGAGGACCCTGCCGCCCTTGAGCCCCAACTGTTCGGCGAAGCCGGCGGCCACCCGGCTCTCCGAGACAAGCGCCCCATCCCCCACGCCCCCGGTGAAAATGAGGGTGTCGGCCTTGCCGGCCCGGATCAGCCCGACGCCGTGGCGGATCCGCTCTGCAAACACCGGCGAGGGAACCTTCCCGTCAATGGCAGCACCCAGCACGATCACGCAGTCCGCACGATCCGCATGATCCACCGCGCCAAAGCGCCAAATATCCACCCCTAGAAAGGTTAGCCACAGGGCCAAAAGAGCGAGCACCCAGGAAGCTGCCTTTCTGAGGCGCCGGGTTTTGCGTGGCCGCCGCCTAGCCTTGCCCATGTTCGCGCGACCCCTCCTTGGTTTGCCGCACCGGCAGCGCCTTGATTTGCCCCCACGCCTTGGTGATCCATGCCAACTGCAGCATGATGGCCAAAAACCCCAGAAGGTCCGGATAGATCGCCAGCAGCGGCGAGCCACTTGGTCCAAGCAACTTTCCAGCCCACAAGCCGAGAAGGACAACCACCAGCGACAGCAAGCCCGCCACCGCGATGGGCGAAAGCCAGATCCGCGCCGCGCAATATCCCTTGCCTCTCGCCGTCTTCCTGAAGACCAGCGCCGCGATGAGCGCGATGACCGATGCCACTAACATCCCCGCTCAGCCTTGCGGGCCAATCCGTTTGATGACCTGCCGCGCCACCACCTGAGCACCCGCCGCGCCACGTCCGCCACCAGCGGCAAGCTCTGCGCCACCCACCAGTACAACACCAGCGGAATCAGGCCCAGGCCCAGCAGGCAGGCGAACACCGAGGCATCCGCGCCCGCCCCTTTGACCTCACCAGTGGCAACCGCCACCGCTGCGCACACCACCACAAGACCGCCGACGCTCAATGGCAGCTGCGCCAAAACCGGCCAACCGCGGCGCCGCGCCACAAGCTCCGCCGCCCCCACCACAGGGAAGAACACCAAAACACTCGCTGCCAGTGCTCCCATGAAAAATGTCAGGATCCCCGCCGGGTAGGCCAGCGGCCCCCCGGGGTCTCCGCCAAAGACCATCACCCAGAGCATCAGGCCGAAATACACCGCCGTCCACAGCACGCAGGGCGCCGCCACGCTAACAGCCACGGCCAGCGCATGGCGCAGCAGAAAGCCGCCAACCCGGCTTGCCAGCCGAACGGTCCGGTTCTCTATGATTGCGGTGATATCCATTGGTTAGCCGGCATGTCTCGCGCCCAACTATTCTCACTCCGCGGGCACAGCGCAAGACCCGCCGAGAGTTTCAGCCTCCGCCGCGCACACTGGCACTCCGCCGTGCCAAGGCAACCACTTGCGGCTTGCTCCCGTGCGCCTGCTGCCGGAGCTTTCCCCCATGCCAGACCTGTTTGACGCCACTGGCCCAGGGCCGCGCCCGCGCGAGGTTGGCAGCGATGCGCCCTTGGCGGCGCGCATGCGCCCACGCACTCTTGACGAGATTGCCGGCCAACAACACATCCTGGCCGAAGGCAAGCTGCTGCGCCGCGCCATCGAGGCCGACCGGTTTTCCTCATTGATCTTCTACGGCCCCCCCGGCACCGGCAAAACCACCCTGGCCACCGTCATCGCCACCACCACCGGATCACGCTTTGAATCCCTCAATGGCGTCGAATCCAACGTCGCGGAAATCCGCGCCAAAATCGACCAAGCCCGCACCTGGCGCGACCTGCGCGGCGAGACGACCATCCTCTTCATCGACGAAATCCACCGCTTCAACAAAGCCCAACAGGACGTCCTGCTCCCACACATCGAGCGCGGCACGGTGCGCTTCATCGGCGCGACGACCCACAATCCGTACTTCTACATCAACTCGCCGCTTGTCTCGCGCTCCCAGGTTTTCCAACTCGAACCGGTCGCCAATGAGGACATCATCCGCGTGCTCCAGCGCGCCCTGGCGGATCCCGAGCGCGGCTTTGGCCAGCGCCCCATCGTCGCGGATCCCGACGCGCTTGCCCACCTCGCGGAAAAATCCGACGGCGACGTGCGCAAGGCCCTAACCGCCCTCGAGCTTGCCGTGGTCACCTCCCCCGCCGAGGAAGGCACCCCGCTGCATCTCACCCTTGCCATTGCAGAGGAATCTATCCAGCGCAAGGCCATCGTCTATGATGCGGCTGGCGACGCCCACTACGACACCGCCTCGGCTTTCATCAAATCCATCCGCGGCTCCGACCCCGACGCCGCCCTCTACTGGCTGGCCAAGATGCTCCAGGCCGGCGAGGACCCGCGCTTCATCGCGCGCCGCCTCGTCATCTCCGCATCCGAGGACATCGGCCTGGCAGACTCTAACGCCCTGGCGGTGGCCATCAACGCCCAACAGGCCTTCGAGTTCCTCGGCATGCCCGAGGGCCGCATCCCGCTGGCCCACGCCACCGTCTACCTGGCGACCTCCCCCAAATCCAACACCGCCTACGCCGCCCTGGGCAAGGCGATGGACGACGTCGAGCACGGCCGCACCCTGAGCGTGCCCGAGCACCTGCGCACCCAGACGCGCAAAAAGCTTGCCGCCGCCAGCGGCACCGACGAGGCCGCCATGCGCTACCTCTATTCCCACGACTATCCGGGGAACTACATCCCCCAAGCCTACCTGCCGGAGGGCCGGACCTATTACACCCCGGGCGACCAAGGGCTCGAAAAGCGCATCAAGGAGCGCCTCGAACACTGGCGCGAGCAACGCCCGGAATGACCCGCTCCACCCGAATCCACCGCCACCGCAGGCTAAAAACCCCTCCAGTTGTAACTTCCCCGCGGTTTTGCCGTATCCTCGCCCAGCAATGAAATGGCTCACCGCGTCCCTACTAACCGCCACCGCGGGCCTCGGCCTCGGCTGGCTTGGTTCGGGGTTGCTGTGGGTCGCGCCCCAGCCCGCTAACAAGGCCTCCGCCGCCCCTGGCGCAGCGCCCGTCCTCGACGACGCCGCTCTGCAAGGGCGCCTCCAGGCCGACATCCATCCGGTGTTCGAGCGCTTCTGTTATGACTGCCATGGCGATGGCATGCACAAGGGCGGCTTTTCCTTCGACAAGTACGATTCAATTGCCTCCATGCGCGCCGACCGCAGGGTCTGGCGCAGTGTGCGCGAGCACCTGCACTATCAAATCATGCCGCCCGGCGATGAGGAGCAGCCTTCCGCATCCGAGCGCGACGCCCTCCTCGGCTGGATCGACGACGCGCTCTTCACGGTTGATCCGCGCAACCCGGACCCCGGTCGCGTCACCGTGCGCCGCCTCAACCGCGCCGAGTACGAGAACACCCTCCGCGACCTGCTAGGCGTGCCTATCAGCCTCGCCAGCCAGCTGCCGCAGGACGATTCCGGCTACGGCTATGACAACATCGGCGATGTTCTAACCCTCGCGCCGGCCCATCTTGAGCGCTACCTCAAGGCCGCTGAGGACGCCCTGGCAACCGCCTTCGACGACCCCTCCCAGGAACCCGTGAAGCTCACCGTGAAGGGCGCCGCCATGACCGGCGGCGGCACACCCCAGGGCGACAGCCTGCTTTTTGTCACCAATGCGCGGGCGCGCAGCCAGTTCACCCTGCCCCGCGCGGGCACCTACACGCTTGAAGTGGTCGCCGGCGCCGACCAGGCGGGCCCCGACCCAGCCGCCATGAAAATCTATGTGTCGGGCCAAAATTCCTTCGTCGTCAATGTCGCGCAGGACAGGAACCACCCCGGCTCGTTCACCCGGGAAATCCCCATGCCGGCTGGCAAGGCCTCCATCTCCGTGGAGTTCACCAACGACTACTACGACGAAAAGGCCACCGACGCTCCCCACGACCGCAACCTCTTCCTGCAAAGTGTCACCCTCAGCGGTCCCGCCGAGGCACCGTCCGGCGCGCGCCCCGCGGGGTTTGCTTTGGCCTTCCCCACCCGTCCGCCGGGCATGGGGGATGAGGACTACGCCAAGCTCGTCATCCACCAATTTGCCCGCCGCGCGTTCCGCCGCCCCGTCAGCGCCGAGGAGACCGGCCGCTTCCTGCGCTTTGTCGCCTTCGCGCGCGAACAGAACGACTCGCTCGAGGCCGGCATCCGCCTTGCCATGCAAGCCATCCTTGTGTCGCCCGACTTCTTGTTCCGCGAGCTCGATGCGGTGCGCGACCCCGCCGCGCCGGGGACTATCCAACAGGTCCCGGAGATCGCCCTCGCGTCGCGCCTGAGCTACTTCCTCTGGAGCTCGATGCCGGACGAGGAGCTCCTTGCCTTGGCTGAAGCGCGCCAACTCCGCGCCCAGCTGCGACCCCAGGTTGAGCGCATGCTCAAGGACCCGCGCTCCATTGCCCTGGTTGACCGGATGTTCTCCCAGTGGCTCCAGTTCTCCAACGTCTTGTTGGCCGCCCCTAGCGCCCAAGCCTATCCGAATGCCGACGAGCCGCTGCGCCGCTCGATGATGGAGGAAACCCGGCGCTTTTGCGCCAACCTGGTCCGCGAGGACCGACCAGTCCTCGAGCTCATCACCGCGGATTACTCGTTTGTCGATGCACGCCTCGCCAAGCACTACGGGCTCAAGGAGATCCCTGCGGATGGCTTCGCCCGCGTGTCGCTCGCCGGCACCCCGCGCCGTGGCATCCTGACCCATGGGTCGACCCTGACGATCACGTCTAACCGCAGCCGCACCTCCCCGGTGCTCCGCGGCAAGTGGGTGCTGGAAAACCTCCTCAACATCGACCCGCCACCGCCACCCCCCAACGTCGCCTCCCTTGAGTCCGCCCGCAATGGCAAGAAACCCGCCGCCACCCTGCGCGAGGAACTCGAGGCCCACCGCGCCGACCCCGCGTGTGCGTCTTGTCACCGCCTCATGGATGGCATCGGCTTCTCCTTTGAGCACTTCGACGGCGTTGGCTCGTGGCGCGACAGCGACAACGGCCGGCCAATCGACCCTCACGGCGAGCTGATCACCGGCGAGGCCTTTGACAGCCCCGAGTCGCTCGCCAAGATCCTTGTCACCGAGCGCCGCGAGGACTTCCTGCGCTGCGTCGCGGTGAAAACCCTCACCTTTGCCCTTGGACGCGGGCTCGACTACTATGACGCTCCTGCGTTAGAGGACATGGTCGCCAAAGGCAAGATGCAGGACCTGCGCTTCTCCGCGTTCATCCACGCCGCCGTCGAGTCCGTCCCGTTCCAGAACCGCCGCTTTGCCAGCGAGCCCGCTGCGCCCCCCGGGGCCCAGCCGAGCCGCTAACACCCCAGCCATTCCACCACCGAAATGCTCCACTCACGCCGCACTTTCCTCCGGGGTATCGCCGCAACCCTGGCTTTGCCCTCCCTGGAGGCCTTTGGCCAGATCGCTCCTGTCGCCAAGGCGGGCGCCGCCACCGCCGCCAATCCACTGCGCATGGCCTTTGTCTACGCTCCTAACGGAGTCAACGTGGCCAAGTGGTTTCCTTCCGGCACCGGCAAGGACTATCAGCTTGGCGAGTCGCTTGCCGCGCTCCAACACCTGCGCAACGACTTCCAGATTATCGGCGGCCTCGACCAAAACATGGCCAATGCCAATGGCGATGGTGGCGGCGACCATGCCCGCGCCAATGCCACTTTCCTCACCGGCTGCCAGCCGCGCAAGACCGCCGGCGCCGATATCCAACTCGGCGTCTCGGTCGACCAGATCGCCGCCGAGGCCCTCGGCGCGCGCACCCGGCTGCCCTCGCTGGAACTCAGCACCGACGAGGCGCGCCGCTCGGGCGGGTGTGACTCCGGTTACTCCTGCGCCTATCAGTTCAACCTCTCCTGGCGCAGCGACACGACGCCCGCCCCTCCCGAGCGCGACCCGCGCCTGGTCTTCGAGCAATTGTTTGGCTCGGGCAACAACAAGATGGACGGCCGCCGCCGTGCCTATCAGCAAAGCGTCCTGGATTTTGTCATGCAGGATGCCGCCAACCTCCAGCGTAAGGCCTCCGGCGCCGACAAGGCCAAGCTTGACGAGTACTTCACCTCCGTACGCGAGATCGAACAACGCATCGCCCGCGCCGAAAAATTCCGCGCCACCGTGCCCGAGGTAGACTCGCCTAACGGTGTGCCCGAAAGCTACGCCCAGCACATCCGCACGATGTACGACCTGTTGGCCCTGTCGTTCCAGACGGACATCACGCGGGTCTCCACCTTCCTGCTGGCGCACGACGGCTCAGTGCGCTCGTTCCCGGAAATCGGCGTCCGCGAGGGCCACCACAGCCTCTCCCACCACAAGGGCAATGAGGCCAACCTTGAGCAAATCGCCAAAATCGACGCCTTCTACAGCGAGCAGTTTGCCTACTTCCTCGACAAGCTCGCCGCCACGCGCGAGGCCGATGGCTCTCGCCTCCTCGACAACACCATGATCGTCTATGCCGCCGGCATCCGCGATGGCAACCGCCATGACCACGCCGACCTGCCGGTCATCCTCGCCGGCGGCGGCGGCGGCACCCTGCAGAACGGCCGCCACTTCCAAGCTCCCAAGGGCACACCGATGACCAACCTCTACCTGTCCTTGTTGGACCGCATGAACGTCCCGGTCGAACGCATCGGCGACTCGACCGGCAGACTCGCGGGAATCTAACTTGCCGGCCGGCGCCCGAGCGCTGGCGCGTCCGGCAGGCGCTTGAGCCGAACGTGCAAGTCGGCCAGGGCGTTCATGAAGTAGATATACGCGTCGTAGGGGCTCGCGTACGGGCTGAAATAGTCATGCACCCCCCCATCGGTGCCACTCTTCGTCGACATATAGTGGAAGTGGTCCGAGGTCTGCAGCTTGGCCCACGCGTGGGTCAGATCCGCATCCCTCTTGCGCAGCACGGCCTCCTCAATGACGTGGATTTTCTCAATCGCCTCGCGCTGCATCACGTTGCCCATCCAGGCGGACAGGTCGCGCTCGCGGTCCGCCCACGATGTCGGCGTTTGGCAGTCATAGCGCCCCCACACCGGAATGCTCGCCACCGCCTCACCCGGCGTGACGAAGGTGACTCCACGCTCTAGCAGGGCAGCCGGCAGCCGCGCCCAAAAGTCAAAGATTCCGCTCTCGCGCCACTGGTGCTCACCGATCGTCTCGTAGTCGAGAAACAGGTTAACAATCTCCCCGGGGCTCTGCGCCACCCAGTCGGCGAACTTCTCGGGCGTCAGCGGCCAGTGCTCCCAACTGCGATCAGAGAAGCGAAAACCAAGGTCGTCCGAGAGCTTCGCGTTGCGCAGCAGCGTCTTGATCTTCGACGCCTGCGGCGCGCGGTACAGGTGGTCGGGCGAGTCACCATTGAGCATCCAGTCAACCCCCTCGCCCAGTATCCCCTGGAAGCCCAACATCTCCGCCGCCGCGGCGATGCCATTGCTGTAGATCAATTCCGTATTGCGGAACACCCGCGGCCGGACGGCAAACACCTCACCGATCTTCTCCTGGTGCAGCGCCACCTGCCGCTCAAACTCGCGCCGCGAGTGGACAAAGGCCAACGAGTGGTAATACGTCTCGCCTAGCAGCTCCACCCGCCCCGTCGCCACCAGCTGCTGGAACGACTCAAGCACGTCCCCGCGGTGGTGCTCCATCTGCTCGATGAGCGTGCCGGAAAGCGAGAGCGCAAACTTGAACTCCCCGCCGCTCGCCTCAATCGCCCGACTGAAAAGCTCGTTGGCCGGCAGGTAACACTTCTGCGCCACCTTCGTGAGTATCTCCGCGTTGAGCCGGTCATCCTCATAGAACGCATGGTCACCGATGCTGAAAAAGTCATACGGCACCAACCGGTTTGGCTGATGGACCTGGAAATAAAGACAGACCGCAGGCATTGTTAGACCAGCTCGTGATAGATCTCGACCACCTTTGCCGCCGCGGCATCCCAGGTGGCAGCGGCCATGTCTGCCTGTGCCTGTTGGACGATTCGGGCACGCAGGTCGGCGTCGCCGAGGAGGTCATTGATGTGCTTGGCCATGAGCGGCACATCCCAGAAGTCCGCCTTAAGCGCGCCCTTGAGCACCTCGGCGACGCCTGATTGCTTGGAAATAACCGCGGGGATTCCGAACTGCGCGGCCTCCAAGGCAGACAGGCCAAACGGCTCGGACACCGAGGGCATGCAGTAAATGTCCGTCATCGAGAGCAGCTCGTTGACCTTCTCCTTGGTTAGGAACCCGGTGAAGTGGAAGTGCCCGCCGAGCCCGCGGAACGCCCCGGACTCGATGAGCGGGCGGAGCTTCTCGCCTGTGCCGGCCATGACAAAGCGTACGTCTGGGTTGGCGTCCAACACCCGTGCGGCGATCTCGAGGAAGAACTCCGGCCCCTTCTGTGCGGTGAGACGGCCAAGAAACAAGACGAGCTTCTCGGGGAACTTCTTGCGCGTTTGGAACACCTCGACGGGATCTGCGCCGTTGTGCACCGGGCGGATCTTGGCTGGATCAATCCCGTAGTGGCCGGCGACGATCTTGCCGGTATAGCGGCTAACCGGAATCACCCGGTCCGCCTGCTCCATGCCGAATTTCTCCAACTCAAAGATCCACCCGCGCGCATCCGCCCCGGCCCGATCATACTGCGAGGCATGCACGTGGACAACCAGCGGCTTGCCCGTGGCCTTCTTGACCTCCACGCCTGCTAGGAAGGTCATCCAGTCATGGGCATGGACAACGTCGAAATCCTGCATCATCGCCAGCTTGGCGCAGACCTTGGAGAATTCGACCACCTTGGCGCCGAGATCACTGCCATAGAGCTCGCCCATCTTGAAAAGCGCCAACTGGTCGCGCGTCGTGCGCGAAAACCGCGCGATCCCTCCTTGCGCCTGCAAGGTGGTGCCAACCTCAAGCGTCTCGTCGCTCGCGTACGGATCGAGGTGGATGGGAATGCGCTCCACCTGGGCGAAGCTGTCATACTGATAGCTGCCCTCCACCGTCTGCAGGTCCTCCACCCGCGTGCAGTTCAGGCCCGTTAGGGTGAACCCGTCAAATTGCGCGTCCGGATCACTGCGCGGCACGACCACGCGCAGGTCCACCTGCTTCGCCAGTGCCCGGGACAACCCAAGGCAGGCGACCCCCAGCCCGCCATTGATCAGCGGCGGGAACTCCCAGCCCAGTTTCAGCACTCGTAATCGTTGCATGAGAAATCAGCACCCATCATCACCCAGAACGGCAGACAATCAACCCCGCCCCGGGCATCTTGCCAGAGCAAAGGCCGCGCCAATGTCGAGTTTTTCGCTCCCCCCGATCCGGACGATCCTGCGCTGGGGGCATTCGCCGCCGCGCCGGGCATCGCCCGCCTGCGCGTTTTCACGCAGATCCACCCTCTGAGCTAAGCTCAGGCTTGGCACGCAAGCGGCTTGCCTTCTTAATCACCTACCCCCCGCCGCCCGACCGCTCCCTGACCCAATGGCCT
Organism: Akkermansiaceae bacterium; assembly: GCA_044373535.1. GTDB lineage: Bacteria > Verrucomicrobiota > Verrucomicrobiia > Verrucomicrobiales > Akkermansiaceae > JBILQA01. The sequence continues at coordinate 20,997 of JBILQA010000007.1, forward strand.
CCAACGAATTTTCCGGCGATTACATGCAGAAACATCGCTCCGCCTCCGAGGTGGACGATTTCTTCCCGGGCACCCTCACCTCGGTGACCAACCGCAACAACGGCCTCATCGAGCTGACTTGCGACAATGGCGTCATCCTGCGCCTCCATGTCATTGAGGATGGCGTCGTGCGCTTCCGCTTCACCACCGAGGGCCGCTTTGAGGACGACTTCTCCTATGCGGTCGCCCCGACCTATCAGCCGCTAACACCGGCGGTGGACGTCGTCGAGTTCGGCGACGGCGTGGCCATCAAGACCCGCCTGATCTCCATCCGCATCGCTCGCCACGCCCTCAAGACGACCATCACCGAGCTCTCCAGCGGACGGGTCATGTGCTCGGACGAAAAGGGCTTCCACTGGGAGGACAATCGCCAGTTCGGCGGCGAGGTGGTCAAAATGAGCAAACTCACCCAGCCCGGCGAGCACTACTACGGCCTGGGCGACAAGTCCTGCGACCTGAACCTGCGCGGCAAGCGTTTTGACCTTTGGGGTAGCGACACCTACGCCTTCGGCCCGGACACCGATCCGCTCTATAAGAACATCCCTTTCTACGTCGGCCTGGTGAAGGGCTGCGCCTACGGCATCTTTTTCGACAACACCTTCCGCTCCACCTTCGACTTCGCCCACGAGCGCCCCACCGTCACGAGTTTCTTCGCCCAGGGCGGCGAGATGAATTACTACTACATCCACGGGCCCGCGCCCTTGGATGTCGTGCGCACCTACACCAGGCTAACGGGCCTGCCGGAGATGCCGCCGCTCTGGGCCCTCGGCTATCACCAGTGCAAGTGGAGCTACTATCCCGACGCCCAGGTGCGCAACATCGCCGCGGGGTTTCGCTCGCGCAACATCCCCTGTGACGCGCTCTATCTGGATATCGACTACATGGACGGCTACCGCTGCTTCACCTGGGACGCCGAGCGCTTCCCGGATCCAAAGAAGATGGTCGCAGACCTCGAGGCCGACGGCTTCAAGACCGTCGCCATCATCGATCCGGGACTCAAGATCGACCCGCTCTACCCGGTCTGGTTAGAGGGTGTGGAGAACGACTACTTCTGCCGCCGCAGCGATGGCCCGCTGTTCCGCGGCTCGGTGTGGCCCGGCCTGTGCCACTTCCCCGACTTCACCCACCCGCAGGTGCGCGACTGGTGGGCGGGCCTGTTCAAGGGTCTCATCGAGGATGTTGGCCTGCGCGGCATTTGGAACGACATGAACGAGCCGGCCGTGTTTGAAGGCGGGACGTTTCCACCGGATGTCCGCCACGACTTCGATGGGCACCCGTGCTCGCACCGCAAGGCCCACAACATCTATGGCATGCAGATGGTGCGCGCGACCCAGGAGGGTTTGCGCCGCTTTGGCGGCGGCCGCCGGCCATTCTCCATCACCCGCTCCGCCTATGCGGGCACCCAGCGTTTCGCCTGCGCGTGGACTGGGGACAACGTCGCCACCTGGGAGCATCTGCGCTTGGCTAACATCCAGTGCCAGCGCCTCGCCACCTCGGGCATGTCCTTCATCGGCTCCGATGTTGGAGGTTTCATCGATGATCCAACACCCGAGCTCTACGCCCGCTGGGTGCAGATGGCTGTCTTCCATCCGTTCTTCCGCACCCACTCCTCGGGCGATCACCACGAGCAGGAGCCCTGGTCATTTGGCGAGGAAACCACCAACCTCGTGCGCAAGGCCATCGAAGACCGCTACCGTCTCCTGCCGGTGGTCTACACCACCTTCCGCCAGTACGTGCTAGAGGGCACGCCCATGCTCCGCTCCCTGCCGCTTGTCGCCTATCTGGAAACCGACACCTACTGGCGCGCGGCTGAATTCTTCTTCGGCGACCACCTCTACGTGGTCCCCATGACCAAGCCCGGTGAGGGCGGACGCTTCCTTTTCCTTCCCGATGACATCTGGTTCTCCTATTGGGACGACTCCACCCCGAAAGCCACCGGCAAGGACATCTGGGTCGAGTGCCCCGATGACCACCTTCCGGTCTTCGTCCACGCCGGCGCGGTCCTGCCGCATTGGCCGCTCCAACAGTTTGTCGGGCAAATCCCCGACCCCGAACCCGAACTCCATGTCTGGTGGACCCCCGAGTCACGCGCCAGCGAATGGTATGAGGACGATGGCGACGGCACCGACTTTCTCCACGGGGGATTCCGCCACTCCCATTTCAAGGTCGATGGATCATCCGACAAGCTCGAGATCCGCCGCAGCTGGAATGGCTCGTGGCTGCCGCGCTACGCCACCATCCACCTCATCTTGCGCGCCCTGCCAGCTGGCATCACCAACCTAACGGCCACAGCCAACGGCCACCCCGTCGAGCTGCTGAACGTCCCGGGAAAGCCGCCCTGCTTGGAGGTCTCCCCGGGCTTCACTGAGGTTTGCCTTTCCTGGCAACCTGCCCAGATCGCCCACGCGGTCT
>JBILQA010000175.1:0-6349 GCA_044373535.1 Akkermansiaceae bacterium
TCCGCGGCACGTTCTTTTTCACCCCTTGCCAGCGACCCCGCGGGGTTGTTAGATCGGGGATGCTTCCCAATCCGCCCCAAGCCGCCGGCCCAGGCATCCAAGCGCCGCCGAAAAAAGGTCTCCATCCGCTTGCCTGGGTGGGGATTGGCTGCGGTGGCCTCTCGCTCATCGCCGTCGTTGTGCTGGGTCTGATGGCCTGGTCCGGCTACCGCGCGGCCAAAGGCATCATTGATGGATTCAAGAGCACCCACGAGTTTGCCACTGCCGACACGGTCATCGCCATGATCCCCGACCTCGAGGTCGTCTCCAGGGATCCGGCGGCCGGCACTGTTAGCGTGCGCCAGCCATCCACCGGCGCCGAGGCCACCTGGTCGCTCGCCGACATCGAAGCCGGGCGCCTCAGCCTCACCGACGCCGCGGGCAATCTCAAAGAACTTGGCGCACCCGCGGAAAACCGCCCGGCGTGGCTGCCACTCCACGAGCCCAACCAGGACGCGCGCCTGATCTATCAACAGAATGACGCCACCCAGAACCGCGGTGCGCTGGCGTTTGCCACCGCTAGCAGCGCCACGGAGATCATCGCGACCTACTCCTCCGCCGCCACCGCCGCCGGCCTAACCGGCACGAGCCGCTTCTCCAACGGCGGAAGCCACACCGTCGCTTTCAGCGGAGCCTTCATCCCCGCCGAGGATCACCTCGGGCGATCCCTCAGCGGCTACACTCCCCCAGCGGGCACCTCGCTGCTGACACTGCACATCCGCGCGCGCGGCACGCTCAATCAGGTTCTGCTCGTTTACTCATTGGCCCCGTGACTCGCGGGGTTTTCTGCTGACAGAATGCGCCAGTTTGCCACTTACTCGACTGGTGCGTCCGGCCAGTTGCCGTGGCGTCCACGGAGTTTTCCCCACATTGACCGATGAAGTACCACCTAACCACCGGCCTGGCCCTCTTGTTTGCCCTTGGTTGGGCATCCGCTGCCGAGCCCGCCGCCCAGCCCACGCCGCAATGGATCTGGAGCAAGTCCAAGGCCGACGACAAGGAGCAGGTGTTTTTCCGCTTCGCCGCTGAGATCCCCGCAGGCATCCGCAAGGCCCAGCTCATCGCCAGCTGCGACAACGCCTTCGAGCTCTTCCTTGACGGCTCCTCCATTGAGCGGGGCGCAGACTGGTCCAACCCGAAGACCCAGGACCTAACAAAACAGCTGGCCGCCGGCGGGCGCCACCTGTTTGCCGTGCATGCCCGCAATCAGGGCGGAGTCGCCGGCATGGCATTCTCCCTTGAACTCACCCTGGCCTCCGGCGAGCGGCGCACCCTGGTTTCGGACAAGTCGTGGAAGGCCGCCGGCGAGGATCAGCGCGGCTGGACGACCCCGCAGTTTGACGACTCTAACTGGCAGGCGGCCGTCGCCATCGCGCCGATGGGCAGCGCGCCGTGGGGCAGCCTGTTTGGCGGGCCGGCCGCGGCCAAGGCGCCGGCCCTTGCCGCCGACGCGTCTGGCGACTACGCGATTCCCGCAGGATTCAAGTTGGAGCGCATCTACGAGGTCCCCAAGGAACAAGGGTCCTGGGTGGCGTTGGCGCGCAAGCCCGACGGCAAGCTCATCGCCTCTGACCAATATGGCGGCCTGTTTGAAATCACCCCGGCACCCATCGGCAAGGCCGACGCCGCGACCGCCGTGCGACCGTTAGACCTGCCGATCAAGGGCGTCCACGGCCTGCTCTGGGCCCATGACGCGCTTTACGCCGCGGCCAATGAAGACCGCCCCGGGGTCTATCGCATCAGCGACAGCAACAGCGACGGCGAACTCGACAAGGTCGAAAAACTCAAGGACCTCAAGGGCAGCGGCGAACATGGCCCGCACGGGCTGGTCCTCTCACCCGACGGCAAGTGGATCTACTTTGTCGCGGGCAACCACACCGATGTGTTGGACTTCGCCACCAGCGCGGTGCCAAAGGTCTGGCAGGAAGACCAGCTGCTGCCGCGCCGCCCGGACGCCAACGGCCACGCGCGCGACCGTATGGCTCCAGGCGGATGGATTGCCCGCTTCAGCCCGGACGGGAAAGCTTGGGAGCTTGTCAGCTGCGGCTTCCGCAACTCGTTTGGCCTCGCCTTCAACCAGCGCGGCGACTTGTTCACCTATGACTCGGACATGGAGTGGGACTTCGGCACTCCGTGGTACCGCCCGACGCGCGTTTGCCACGTCACCAGCGGCAGTGAGTTCGGTTGGCGCAACGGCACCGGCAAGTGGCCCGAGTACTACGAGGACAGCGCCGCGCCCATCCTCAACATCGGCCCGGGCTCGCCCACCGGCGTGGTTTCCGGCGCCGGCCTGAAGTTCCCCGCCCACTATCAGCAGGCCGTCTTCGTCCTCGATTGGACCTACGCCACCATCTACGCGATCCACCTAACACCCGCTGGATCCTCCTACACCGCCACCAAGGAGGACTTTGTCACCGGCAACGGCCTGCCCGTCACCGATGCGCTCGCCGGCAGCGATGGCGCGATGTATTTCACCGTCGGCGGCCGCCGCTCACAGTCAGCCCTGTTTCGCCTAACCTACACCGGCACCGAGCCCGTCACTCCAGCACCCAGCCCGAAGCTTTCCCCCGCGGTCGCCAACCTTACCGCCCTGCGGCTTAAACTCGAGGCACTCCACCTCAACCCGAATCCCGCCGCGCTGGAGGAAATTTGGAGCGCTTTGTCTAACAACGACCGCGCCGTCCGCTTCGCCGCGCGCACCGCCCTGGAGCACCTGCCGGTGGCAGCGTGGACGCCGCGCCTCGCCAGCGAGAAGGACCCGCTGCGCATCATTGAGGCTGCCATGGCGCTGGCCCGCGTCGGCCAGAAGCCCGACCAGGACCAGGCCCTTGCCGCGCTTGACCGGCTCGATCCGGCCACCCTTGGCAGCCATGAGCTCAAGAACCTAACCCGCGCCTACGGCTTGGTCTTCGCCCGCCATGGTGAGCCCGCCGACGAGCGCCGGCTCGCGCTGGGCAAGCGCTTTGACGCCCTCTATCCGGCCGCCGACGACGACGTTAACCGCGAACTTTGCCGGATCCTCGTCTACCTGCGCTCGCCTAACGTGGTTGCCAAAACCCTGGCCCTCATGACCGCCAGCGCGCCCTCCAGGCCGCCGGAGTGGGCCGGTCTCGCCAGCCGCAACCAGCGCTACGGCGGCGATGTGATGAAAATGCTCAACAACATGCCGCCCGCTCAGAACATGTTCTATGCCTACTGCCTGCGCGCCATGCCGGGGCCGTGGACCGAGGACCAGCGGCGCCAGTTCTTCGGCTGGTTCGTCGAGGCCGAGAAGAAATCCGGCGGCAACAGCTATGCCGGATTCCTCAAAGATTTGCGCGAGCGCACGCTTGAGGTCGCCACCCCCGCCGAACGCTCCATGATCGCCACCCTCGCCGTCGCACCGCCGGCCAATCCGTTTGCCAACCTCCCGCAACCACTTGGCCCCGGTAAAGCGTGGACCGTCGAGGAAATCGACGCCGCCGCCAAAAAAGGCCTCGCCGGCCGCGATCTGGCTAACGGTCGCAAGATGTTTGAGGCCTCCCTCTGCGCCGCCTGCCACCGCATCGGCGGCTCGGGCGGGTCGGCCGGCCCTGACCTAACAGCCGTGGCCGGTCGCTTCAAGGTCCGCGACCTCGCCGAGGCGATTGTCCTGCCTAACAAGGTTGTCTCCGACCAGTTCCAGTTCTCGCTGATCACCCGCAAGGACGGCTCGGTGCTCACCGGCAAGGTCGTCGACGAGAAGGACAACGCCTTCATTGTGGCCACCAGCGCCTTCGACTTGAGCCAAACCACCGAGGTTGCCCGCGAGACGATCGAGAAAATCGACCCCTCGCCGGTCTCGCCGATGCCGCCCGGCACGATCAACCGCCTCAACGAGGATGAACTGCGCGATCTTCTCGCCTATCTCCTTGGCAGCAAATAGCCGCTAACCGGGCGGCGGCCAACTTCTTGATTCCGCTCGCGGCCAAGCGCGGCTAGCTTGGGGCGCTTGCAGACACTCTGGAAATTTGCCGATGTCATTGATCTCGAGGCGCTCATTGCCCGGGATGGGGCCGCGTCCGCGCCCCTCGAGGATGCCGCCGGCTTCCACGCGGCCATCCACGCGGCCGGCAGCGACCCCGCCGCCGCGCGCCGTGCCGGCCTCCGGTTCTGGCTCGCCGAGCGCCGCAGGGCTGATCCCAACCTTCCCGGCACTCGCTGGGAGGGCGCGCGCCTCCTCGTTGCCATGCTCGTCTGCACCGCGCTTTTTCTCGCCGGCGTGTCAGCGGTGTTAGGTCTGCTGGACCGCAGCCGCGGCGGCTTCAACGTGCCGGTTTTCCTCGGCATCACGCTGGGCGTGCAGTGGCTCATCCTGTTAGCCGCGGCCACCACCTGGTTGCTGCGCGCGCGCCTTGGCGCCGGGCTCGCCTTGATTCCCAGCGCGCTTGGGGCGCTGATTGACCGGCTCATCGGCGAGCGCAGGCCCGCCTGGTGGCGCGCACTGCTCGCAGAGGGCGGCCGCTACCGCGCGGTCTTGCTGTGGCCGCTCGTGCGCGTCACCCAGGCGGGCGGCATGTCCTTCAATGCCGGCCTGCTTGCCGGCCTCGTCGGCTGCCTGTGGTTCCTCAATGTTGGATTTTTCTGGGAGTCGACCACCCCCGGATGGATGCAGCAGCGCCTCGGCAACCTGACCTCCTTCATGGCCGCCCCTTGGAGTTGGGCCGAGCCGACATGGCACCCAAGCGCCGCGGAGATTGCCGCCACCAGGATCGGCACAGCTCCGTTGGATGTGGTGCTCCGCCGCGCCGACGCGTGGTACCCCTTCCTGCTAGCCTCCATCGCCGTATGGGGATTCGTTCCCCGCCTCGCTCTCTGGCTCGCCGCCGCGCGCGCCAGTCGCCGCGCCCTCGCTGGCCTTGATTTCCAGGCCCGCCGTCACCGCGAGCTCTGGCGCGTCCTCACCGGCGTGCACTCCGCCGAGCCGGCGTCGCGCCCGCTCGACGGGGTCATCGTGCTCGATGTTGGCGGCAGCGGCCTAACCATCGAGGCGCTCCGCCCCTTCCTGCTGCGCCGCCTGCGGGTCAACCCGGTCGCCTGGCTGCCGGTCGCCGTGATGGATCCGGGCAGCGAGGCTCAGGCCGCCGCAGCGCTTGCCGCGGCGCCCGCCGGGGTCGTCTTTCTAGCAGAGGGTTGGGCCCTTTCGCCGCCGCGGATGAGTGCCCTGCACCGGCGGACGCGCGCCGCGGCGGGTGCGCACACGCCGGTGCTGTTCCTCGTCGCCAATGTTGGCCACGACGGTGCGCCCACGCCCCCGACAAGCGAGGAGCAAAATGTTTGGGCCCGCTTCGTCGATGAGCTCGCCGATCCCGCCGCGGAGGTGTTCTTTTTCTCCCCCTTGGAGGGCTCGGCGGATTGATCCTCCGCGGTTGTCACCCCGCCATCCCACGCTTCTATTCTTCCCATGAACAACGAGGTCCCCACATTCGCCGTCGTCGGACGCGTCAATATGGGCAAGTCCGCCGTCATCGCCACCCTGCGCGAAATCGACGACAACACCCTCATCCGCGTCAGCTCCACACCAGGCGAGACCACCCGCTGCCAAGTCCATCCCGTCATCTTCGACGGCCGCGAATTCCTCCGCTTCATCGACACACCCGGATTCTCCCGCCCCATCGAGGCGATGCGCGCCATCCAACAAATCCACGGCCCGGGCACCCCGGGGCCCGCATCCCTGCGGACCTTCCTCAACCAACCCGGCGACGACTTCGGCGACGAAAGACGCCTGCTCGCCCCGTTGCTAGATGGCGCCGGCGTCCTCTATGTGGTCGATCCCGGCCGACCACTGCGTGACGACTTCCTCGCGGAAATGGAAATTCTCCGCTGGACCGGCCAGCCGCGCCTTGCGGTGCTCAACCGCCGGGATCCAAGCCCAGGGCCCGACGAGGACGCCTGGCGCACCCACCTGGGTGCCACCTTCAACCTTGTGCGCAGCTTCGACGCCCACCGCGCGCGCTATGACGAGCGCCTGCGCCTGCTGCGCGCCTTGCTCGAAATCGAGGAGCGCCACCGGCCAGTCCTCGAACAAACAATCCAACTGGTAGAGCGCGACTGGCAGCAGCGGCGCGAGGTCGCCGCGGAGATCCTCATCGACTTCCTGCAGGCCGCCCTTGGGTTGCGCGTCACGGCGACCCTTGAGGAGCGCGACGCATTGTTGGAGAGCCGACGCAACCGCAAGGCCGAGCAACTCGCGCAGCGGTACTATCAAGAACTAGCGGAGCTGGAGCGGCACTGCTTTGAACGGCTGCTCGGCGTTTATCTGCACCGCCTGCTCAAGGCTGAAGCCCGCGGC
>JBILQA010000008.1:0-23111 GCA_044373535.1 Akkermansiaceae bacterium
TCTTTTCATGGCCGTTCTGGGCGCCCCCGCGCTGGGCTCAGCCACCGGGTTGGCTGCGGGTTCCGCGACCGATTTGGCCACGGGTCTGGCCGCGGGTTTCGTGGCGGGCTTGACGACGACGGGCTTGGTTGGCGCTGGCGGAGCCTTATCGACCTGTGGGAGGGCCACCGGCGTTGTCGCAAGCGTGCGCGGCGGGTCGTTCCGGCGCAGATGCGTGGCGAGGAAAAAGACTCCCGCGAGAGCCCCAAGCCCCAGAACTGCCGCGCCGATGAGCCAGGGCATTGTGCTGCTTTTCTTGTTGCCGAGCGGAGCGACCTTCTCCGCTTGGGTCGGTGGAGGCGTTGCCGACGCATTCGCGGCGCTTGGCTTCTCGGCGATCTGGGGCGTTGCGCTGCGGGCAGGGATTGGTGCCGCGCTGCGTGCTGAAGTTGGCGCGGCGCTTCGTGCCACGGCCGGAGCCGCGACTGGTGCCGCAACCGACGCGGCGGGTATGACTGCCTTAGGGCGGTTGGGAGCGGCGGATTGACGCGCGGGCGGTTTTACCGGGCGAACTGCTGGCGCCGGGCTGGCAGCCAGCGCGCGCGCGGGTTTTTCGACCTCCAATGCTTTGGTGAGCAATTGCTGGGCCTGAGCGGTATCGACCGGGCGGGCCGCCGGATCCTCCGCACACATCGCTTCGAGCCACCCATCCCAGCTGCTAAGCGGGCCCTCGCCGACGCTTGGGCGTGGGCCACCGTCGACCGGCAGGGGCGCGCCGCTGAGCAATTCAAAAAGGCTCGCACCCAAGGCGTAAAAATCTCCCGCGACGCTGCGCCCGGGGGATTTCTTGAACTCGGGCGCGGTCGTCGACGGCGCGCCAGCATTCGCGTAATCGCCGAGCTTGATCAACGCGGGCTCAACTCCCGCATCCATCAGCCAGACGCCTCGCTCGCGCGACCAGCTCAACCGGTCGGCGCGCAGCCCGCCATGGACCAGCCCGCGGTCGTGGAGGAACTTCAAGCCCTCAAGCGCTTCTGCAACGATCTGCGGCGCGTCATTGGCCGCCAAGCGCGAGCCGTTGAGCACCTTGGGCAGAGGCTCCCCACCCACGGTGCGGGTCACAAAATACGGGTTGTGGTCCTGAGCATCAAACCCTCCATGGAGGATGCCCACCACCCGGGCCTCCTTGATGCCCTGCACACGCGCAATCTCGGCCTCAAACGCCGCGGCATCCTCCGCACGCCGGTCCCCGTCGCGCCGAACCAGATAGCGGCGCATCGCCATCGGCGCGCCACCCTGCTTCTCCTCACCCGCAAAAACCACGCTCTCAGCGGATTGCGCGACGATCTCGTGGACCTCGTAGTTTGCGAGCATGCGCCACCAAAGCAGCGCCGCAACGGCTCATCGAACAAAAAAGCGCAAGGAATTCGCATCCCATCACCTCCACCCGGCGCCGCGCCCCTGCGGAAATTCGCTCAGCACCCACCCCGGTCTAAACTGGAGCCTTGTCTCCGCGCCGGGCATGAACGATTGCTGAGGGCGTGATTGCCGCGCGGGTGCTCATCGACGGGCCGTCCGAGCTTGTTTTCGATTACGCGATTCCCGTGGACCTCGTCGTCCAACCGGGCTGCCGGGTCCGTGTGCCGCTGCGCCACAAGGCCGCCACTGGCACCGTGCTGGCCATCATCGAGTCCGCCGAGATGGACTTTGCCCTGCGCCCGCTCGATGAGCTCATCGACCCCGAACCGCTCGTCACTCCTACCTTGATGCGGCTCGGCAAGTGGATCGCCGAGTACTACCACGCTCCGTTAGAGCAGGTCATGCGCTCGCTTCTCCCGGAGAGCGTGCGCCAGGAGGCACACTCCGGGAAAACCCGGCGCATCGCCGTGCTGGCCGCCACGCCCGCGCCCGAGGTTCTCGCCAAGCTCGCGTTGCGGGCTCCGCGCCAACACGCGATACTCTCGCAGTTAGAGGCTGCCGGCCGCAGGCTGCCGGTGGCCGACCTCGGCAGCGCCGCGGGAGCGTCGCTCAAGGCGCTGGAGCGCGCCGGCTTTGTTAGCATCGAGGAGGAAGCGGTGCGGCGCGACCCGGATGCGGACCAAACCTTTGTGGAAAGCGGCGAGCTGGCGCTCAATTCCGATCAAGCGGCCGCGCTGGAGGCGATTCTAGCGGCCGTGCAACAGGCCTCCGAGGGCGTCGCCCCGCTGCCCATGCTGCTCCAAGGGGTCACCGGCTCGGGGAAAACCGAGGTTTACCTGCAGGCGGTGCGCAAGGTGGTCGATGCGGGCAAGAGCGCCATCATCCTCGTGCCGGAGATTTCCCTAACACCACAAACGGTCCAGCGCTTCAAATCGCGCTTCGCGGGGATGCAGGACCAAGTGGCCGTCCTCCACTCCCACCTTTCGCAGGGCGAGCGGTTCGACGAATGGCACCGGATCCGCAGCGGCGCGGCACGGATTGTCATCGGCGCGCGCTCCGCGATCTTTGCCCCACTGCCCGATCCGGGGATCATCATCGTCGATGAGGAGCATGAGAATTCCTACAAACAGGAAAACCCCCCACGCTACCATGGCCGCGATCTCGCCGTCCTGCGCGCCTCGATGGAACCCTGCGCCGTGGTGCTTGGCACCGCCACCCCGTCGCTCGAGAGCTATCAGAATTGCCTAACAGGCAAGTACCGCCGCCTGCTCCTGCCGCAGCGGGTCGACTCCCAGACGCTGCCGCTCATCCGAGTGGTCGACATGCGCCTGGAGGCGTCCAAGAACAAGGGCGGGCTGCCGATCCTATCCGACAAGCTGCGCGCGGCGATCGAGGGGAAGTTAGAGAAGAAGGACCAGGTGATCCTGTTTTTGAACCGGCGTGGTTTTGCCCGCTCGCTGCAGTGCCCGACGTGCGGACACGTGTGTGAGTGCACCCACTGCGCGGTGCCGCTGACCTACCACCGCAGCGAGGAGCGCCTCATCTGCCACATTTGCGGCTACCAATCGATCACGCCGCGGGTCTGCCCGTCCTGCCGGGACCCGGCGATTCGGCTGCAAGGGTACGGCACGGAGAAGGTTGAGGAGGTGCTGCGAAAGGTGTTCCCCCAGGCCGGAATTGCCCGCATCGACACCGACACGATGCGCCGCAAGAACGCGCTGCGCGACACCCTTGCCGCCTTCCAGACCCACAAGCTCGATATCCTCATCGGCACGCAGATGATCGCCAAGGGACTGCATTTCCCCAGCGTGACGCTTGTTGGAGTGCTCAACGCGGACCTCGGGCTGCACGTGCCGGACTTCCGCGCCGGCGAGCGGACCTTTCAACTGCTCACCCAGGTGGCCGGCCGCGCCGGCCGCGGCGAGCTGGAGGGTGAGGTCTTCATCCAAACCTTCACGCCTCACTCGCCGTCGATCCAGTTTGCCCGCCACCATGATTTTGAAGGCTACGCGGACCAGGAAATGGAGTTTCGCCGGCAGTTCGGATACCCGCCCTTTTCCCACGTCGCCTTGCTAACAACCAAGAGCGCCCACGAGCGGCGCGCCGAGTTCACCTTGCAGACGCTGCACCGGCGGCTGCTAGAGGATCCGCCGCCAGGGCTGCTGATCGGCGAGCCGCTGCCCTCGCCGCTGGTGCGCGCGCATGGCCAGTTCCGCTTCCAGCTCATGCTGCGCTGCCCGCGCCCGCGCCCGCTGCTGCGCCACCTCCAGGCGGTCTTGGCAAAAACCCCGCTGCCCGACGACGTCACGCTCGTCACGGATATGGACGCGCTGAATTTTTCCTGATTCCATCGGTTAGAAAATTCCCACCATCCGACTACCATGAACCGCCGCCACCTACTCTCCCTGGTCCCCGCCGCCGCACTGTTTGGCGCCGCCCGCAGCGCATCCGCCAAGCCGCTTGCGGCGCCGGCGCTTGAGCCACTTGGTTTCACCATCAGCGTGCAGCTATGGACCTTCAAGGAGTTCACCGCCTATGAGGCGGTCGAGAAGGCCGCCTTGGCCGGCGCCAAAGGGGTGGAGATCTTTGCCGGCCAGACGCTCAGCGCGGCGGATGCTGGCAAGACCGGGCCCGACATGAGCGACGACCAAATCGCCAAGTTCCTCGACCACTGCAAGGCCCATGACATCACCCCGGTGAACTTCGGCGTCGCGCCAGTGGCCAAGGACGAGGCCGCCGCGCGCAAGGTCTTCGAGTTCGCCAAGAAGCTTGGCCTTTATGGCATCACCACCGAGAGCCTCGAGTCGCTCGACACCCTCGAAAAGCTCGCCCAGGAGTACGACCTCAAGGTGTGCATCCACAACCACCCGGTGAAGCCTAACTACATTCCAGGCGACCCGCGCCAGGTCATGGAGCTCATCAAAGACCGCCATGCCAACATCGGTTTCTGCGCCGACCTCGGCCACCTCGCCAGCTCCGGGCTCAACCACATGGAGATCATGAAGGTGATCGCTCCGCGGGTCCACTCGTTCCACGTCAAGGACCGCGCCGAATTGACCAAGAAGTCCCGCGACCTGCCGCTGGGCCAAGGGAAGATCCCCTTTGCTGCGGCTCTTGACGAGGCGCGCAAGTACAAGTTCGCCGGCAACGTCTCGGTGGAATACGAGTACAACTGGAAGGAATCCATGCCCGAGGTCGCCCAATGCGTTGGCTTCCTGCGCGGCTACGCGCAAGGGCGCGGGTGAGGTTCCGGCGCTTCGCCGCGATCCCCCGTGATTGATGCATTGCAGCTTGTTTTCGGAGGCCGCACAGCTAGCCTCGCGCATCGGCTTCGTCCGACCTATCGCAATGACTAACAAGGTTTTTTCCGCCCTCGGATGTTTCGCCATGCTGGCCTGTGGTGTTGCCCAGGGGGCTGCGCCGAAGATGTTGGCGGAGTTGCTGCCTGCAGGCACGCCGGTGCGCGGGGAGATTATCACGGTGGCTCCGCCCAAGGAGATTGCCGTTTTCATGGCCAAGGTTGACGAGGCGGCCAAGAACGATCCGACGTGGTACACCGAGTTCGCCGCCAAGGCCAAGCCGGGCGTCCCCCTCCCGTTCGACGAAAAGCTTGGCCTCACCAAATCCGAATACGACGAGTACCTCAAGCTCTGGGCCGCGCGCGAGGTCCGCACAATTCAGCCGGTCGTCCTGCAACTCATCCAGAAGTCCGACGGCGAATGGTCCATCCAAGTCACTGGCGCAGGCAGCGCGATTTCCATCCTGCGCTACATCGAGAAGGAGGATGTCTTCAAATCCCCTAACGGTCCGCTCAAGCGCATCGAGGACATCAACGCCGACGAGGCCAGCACGCTTGGCGCATGGAACGGCCACGAATGGCGCTTCGAGGAGGAAAACACCCTCGGGCGCACCAAGGAGAACTTCGCCATCGGCAAAATGAAGGACGGCAAGTTCAATTTGTTAGTCTACCGGGCCCAGGAGGTTTCCGCCCAGGGCACGCGGCTTTACGACAAGAGCTTGGTGATCCGCTTCGCGCCGCTGGCCGCCGCGCCAGCGCCAGCGCCCAAGAAGCCGTAGCGCCCAAGGGCGCGCCTCGCAGCCAACCACCCAACCATGCGCATCATCGCGGGAAGTGCCGGGCGACTGCCGATCAAAGCACCCGACAAGGGCGCGCGGCCGACGACCGACCGCGTCCGCGAGGCACTCTTTTCCATCCTCGCACAGCGGGTTGTCGGCGCCCGTGTCCTCGACCTTTTCGCCGGATCCGGCGCCCTTGGCCTTGAGGCCCTCAGCCGCGGCGCCCACAGCGCCGTCTTTGTCGACAACGACCGCCGCGCCGCGGCGGTGATCGGCAAGAACCTAACAACCACGCGGCTCGCCGGTGGCCGCGTCGTCACCGCCGACGCGGCGGGCTTTCTCCAGCGTGATGCGGGCAGCTATGATTTGATCTTCGCCGATCCGCCGTATGCGCGCACGGCGGCGGACGTGGATGCGGTGGCGGGATTGTTAGGCGGCGGGCTTCTCCCGCCGCGGCTTGCGCCCAACGGCTGGCTCATCGCGGAGACCGCCGCGGAGCGCCGCGCGCCGGAGGCGGCGGGCTGGGACTTGTTAGACCGGCGGGCCTATGGTGGGTGCGCCATCCTTCTTTACGCGTGGGTGGGGGGCGGGTAAATTTTTCCGCAATGCGGCGCGCGCTCTTACTCCTGATTTACAACCTGGTCTTGCCGGTGGCCTTCGTGCTGCTGTTTCCAGCCTGGTTGTTGAAGATGCTGCGTCGCGGTGGTTATGGGAGTGGCTTGCGCGAGCGGTTGGGGATGTACCGCTGCGCGGCCGCGGGCGAGAGGCGTGGAGGGATTTACATCCATGCGGTGAGCGTTGGGGAGGTGATGATTGCCCAGAAGCTCATCGCGACGTGGCGGCAGGCGGATGCGAGCAAGCATTTTGTGTTGGCGGCGACGACGGCGACAGGTCACGCGGTGGCGCGCCAGGCGGCGCAGGAGAACGTGCGGCTGATTTACGCGCCGTTGGACTTTCCATTCTTGATTGGCCGCTGCCTTAAGCGCTTTGGGCCGGAGCAGGTAGTGCTGGTGGAGTCGGAAGTGTGGCCCAACTTGGTGGTCATGGCACGCAAGCGCGGCATTGGTGTTAGTCTGGTGAACGCGCGCTTGTCGGCGCGCTCGGAACGGCGCTACGCGGCGGTGCGCCGGTGGGTTGGGGAGATTCTCTGCCTGCTAGGGCCGGTTGGCGTTCAGGAGCCCGGTGATGTTGCGCGGTGGCGCAACCTCGGCGTGGCCGCTGAGCACCTCCACCTCACCGGCAGCATCAAGTTTGACCCGGCGGGAGCCGTCGTGCCGCAGCGGCGTGCCGAGTTTGCCGCGATGCTCGATGCGTTTGGCGCGGGCCGGCCGGTGGTGTTGGCCGCGAGCACCCATGCGGGCGAGGAACGCTGGATTGGCGAGGCGGTCGCGCGGCTGGCGGGACCGGCATTGTTAGTCGTGGTGCCGCGCCACGCCGAGCGCCGCGCGGAGGTCAAGGCGGACCTGCAGGCGGCGGGCTATGAGGTGGTTCTGCGCAGCGAGTTTTCCGCCCCGGCTGAGCCGCAGCGCGCCTGCCTGCTGGTTGACAGCACCGGCGAACTGCGGGATTGGACCGCCCACGCAAGCGCGGTGGTCATCGGCAAAAGCATCCTTGGCTATGGCGGACAAAGCCCCGTCGAGGCGGTTCTTGCCGGCGTGCCGGCCATTTGCGGAGTCCACATGGAGAACTTCGCGGCGCTGCTCGCGTTGTTGGATGCTGCCGCCGCCGTCAGCCGGATCACTTGCCAGCATGACCTCGAGCAGGCGCTGCGGCGGGTGTTAGGCGATGCCGGCGCCGGCATGGTCGCGCGCGCGCGCGAGGTGTTAGCCCGGCATGCGGGAGCGACGCGGAGGAGTGTCGAGATGTTGGAGACGCGGCGTGTGGAGGAGGCGCGGGGAGCAGGGATTTTTTCCGCGGATGAGTGATTTACAGCAATTGTCATTCGGCAAATCATCCATTACCGTTCGCGCCGTGAGTGAAAGAGAAGACCGCGGCGAGAAGCCGGCGCCAGCAGCGATGACGGATTTGTTGTCAGCCCTTTCCTTGGGTCCCGCGTGGGCCAAGGGGGCGGACATCAACAAATCCGCAGCGGCAAAATATCAAGGGCGCGAATTCGAGCCGCGTGAGGAGAGATCCCGTGGAGGCCAGCGTGACGAGGGTCGCGGTGGCCAACGCGGCGGTGGTGGTGGGCGTGATTTCCGTGGTGGTGGCGGCGGCGGTGGTGGGCCACGGCGAGATGGCGGCGCAGGACCCCGGCGCGATGGCGCGGGCGCCGGTGGCGGCGGGCCGCGGCGGGATGATTTCCGCAGCAGCCAGGGAGCGCCGCGCGGCGGGCGTGACGGCCGAGATTTCCGTGATGAGCCGGAGCCACCCAAGGGTGTGCGCGTGGAGATCCGGCCAGCGGCAGCCGGGATGCACGCGGTGGCCAAGGAGATTTTGCACCTCGCGCGGGTGTACTCGTTGTTTGAGATCGCCAAGGTGCTGTTAGCGGCGCGTGACCGCTATGAGGCGAAGTTCAGCGCCAAGGAGCCGGCCGGGCCGATGTTTGCCTGCCTCAAGGACGGGTCGCTGTGGCTGAGCCGCGAGGAGGCGATGGCCCACCTGTGGAACGCCGAATGGTTGGGTGAGTATTACGCCGAGGAGCAGGTGGAAATTGATCCGCCGAAGGGGAACTTCCAAGGCGTCGCGCGCTGCGGGATCAGCGGGGACTATCTGGGGCCGCCCAACTACCACGGCTATCAGACGGCGATCCGCCAGCTGCACCGCGAGCGCTTCGCCCACATGAGCTTTGAGCAATATGCCTCCAAGGTGCGCACCGAGCGCGGCGAGGAAGCCGTCACCGCGTGGCTTGCAAGCATGAGCAAGACGACGCGGTTCCGCGCCACCGGCATGGCCGACGAGCCGCCGCTGGCGACCAAGGCCGAGGTGGAGCGCCACTTTGGCCAACACTACTTTTCCGGGATCTATGCGGAAACGCGCGAGGCAGCCATCTCCGGAGACATTGCCGCGCGGCATCTGTCACCGCCGCTGCTAACCGTGCTGAAGGGCGCCAGTGCCCACGCGCGCAAGCATCCGGCAACCTTGATCCCGGAACTTTGCCGCGGCCTGGAAAAAGAGCATCTGCCGATCTTCAAGCGCCAAGGGAAGCTTTTCACTGGCCCGGCGCGGCCCCATCCGCTTGACGAACAGATCGTCTTGGCCGACCGGCCAGCGGCAATGTGCACCTGGCTCGCTGAGCACCAGGAGGCAAAGCTCGCTGCAATGTGGCTTGCGGTGCTGCCTGAAGGCCAAGCAGAGCCAACGGAGGAGTGGCTGCGGGACCTTTTCTGGTTGTTGACCCAGGGGCACATCCTGCTGCTGCAGGACGACTCGCTGGTGCTGCCAGTGCGCCGTCCGCGCGCTGAGCCGATCGCCGGTGATGGCACCGCTGCTCCCGCGCCGAAAAAGAAGCGCAAGCGCAACCGCAAGCGTCGCGGCCGGCCACTTGCTGGCGTGAAATCGAAGATCACCGAGCTGCGCAAGATCAAGCCGGTGCAAAAGCGCAACCTGCGGGTCACCGCGCGCAAGCCGATCGAGCGCCCTGCGCCGGTGGAAGTTGCTGAGCCGGCGGTGGCCGCGGCTGAGGTTCACGCCTCGCCTGCGGTTCATCTGGAGGTTTTCTTGCCGCCGGCGGCGGTGGCCGCGGTGGTTCCTGAGGTAGCGGTTGAATCTCCCGTGGCGGAGGCCGCGCTGCCCGAGGCGGATGCGCCAGCCGCGGCGCTTGAGGAGGCCGCGGATCCTGACCTTGCCGCCGAATAATGAGTCGTTTCCATAGCCAGGGTGGCTATGGGCGGATAGCTTAAGGCATGAAGAAGGGTTTTGCTGCCAAGGTAGCCGTCTGTTGTGTCGCTCTCCTTGGGCTCGGCGGTCTGGGCGGATATTTGACCTCCGGCAACATGGAGTGGTACCGCCTCCTCCAGCGCCCGCCGGGGACTCCACCCGGCTGGGTTTTTGGTCCCGTTTGGACCGCCCTCTACCTGATGATGGGACTGGCGCTGGCTTTGTTGTGGCAGAACCCCGCGAGCAAGCCGGGCGCTCGCCGCGCCATCATCCTCTTCATCGTCCAGCTGCTACTCAACCTGTCTTGGACCCCGGTTTTCTTTGGCCTGCAGCGCATCGATATCGCCCTGGGGCTCATTGTGGCTCTCTGGGTGGCCATCGTGGTGGCCATTGCCGCGGCACGCCCGGTTTCCCGCGCGGCTGCCTGGCTGCTGGTCCCTTACTATGCCTGGGTGAGCTACGCGACCTACCTCAACGCGGGGTTCTTTCTGTTTAACCGTCCGTAGCACCCCGGGAGTGGCGCCCTTGGATTAATTTCGCCTGTCGCGCGCCCGGCGCGAGACCCTTGGGCGCGATGTTTTCGCGGGCGGCCGAGGATTGATTTTGA
Source organism: Akkermansiaceae bacterium (assembly GCA_044373535.1). Classification (GTDB taxonomy): domain Bacteria; phylum Verrucomicrobiota; class Verrucomicrobiia; order Verrucomicrobiales; family Akkermansiaceae; genus JBILQA01. Next base: position 9,902 of record JBILQA010000008.1, read on the forward strand.
CGGCGGTTTTTTCCGGTCTACGGTGACCTGTTTTCCTCTCCGCACGTGGGTTGTTTTGGAGTGACAGGCTCGACAGCCCGCGGGTGTCTCAAAAAAGCCAACAGCGTGAAGCCAACAGCGGCGGCTATCCATCATGTCGCGCAGGAATTCTGCCGGCATCGCGGGCGAAATAATTGCGCACCAACTGCGCACCAACTACGTCCCAATTGCGCCCCAATTGATTTCCGGTTCTCCGTTCCAATCCAAACCACCAACAAAACAATCCGATGGGCGACAAATCACCAAAATCAAAGCAGAAGGACCAAGGCCAGAAAAAGGGCAAGAACGAGGCCGCGGCCAAGGCAAAGCAGTCGAAAGCGCCGGCCGCTCAGCCACCAGCTCCACCAAAAAAGAAATAATCGGCCCGCGCCTTGCACGCCGCGCCAGCTCTCCAAAACGCCGGGTTCTCCAACCCGGCGTTTTTTATGCGACCCAAGCGGGAGGAAGCGACTTGGCAGAGTAATCGGAGCGAGGCGGCTTCTTCCCGGGCCGGGGAAAGTGTTACCCATGTCCTGAACCAAAGCGTTACCTCGGTGATCGCGGTCAAGGACTCCGACGCCCGAACCGAACTTCGAACTTCGACTTCCTGACGCTCGTCACCAGCCGAGGAGACGCGGAACGGCAGCCTGGAAGAGGGCAACGAGTATGGCGGCTTCCGGATGGGTTAGCGGAATGGTGACCTTGTGGAGGTTTTTGGTGGCAAGGTCTTGGCGCGAGAAGGTGAGGAGGAAGGGCGCGTGGCCGGGGTCCTCGCGGGCAATGATTTCCGAGATGCTGGTGGCCTTGTCCGACTGGTGAAAAAGCTTGGCGTGGGGCTGACGGCCTTGGAGGACGCTGAGCGCTGCACCGATGTCGCTGAGGGCCCACTTCATGATGAGCTTCTGGTCCCAGGCGAACTGCTTTTCGCCCGCCTGGCTGGCGGCGTCGACAAAGATGGCCGCCTTGAGTGGATTGAGGCTGAAGCGCACCACGCCGCCGGTGCCGCGGCTGTTGGGCTTGTAGATGGCGTAGTCCGCGCTGCGCGGCGGATGCGGGCCTGCGTGCGTGGATTGAGGGGATTGAGGGGATTGAGGGGAGGAGTGGTTGTCCATGGCCTGTGGGAGATGGTTTTACCGAAAGATGCCGCGGGAATGGCTGGAGGCAAGGAAACATCGCTGTTCTTTTGAACAATAATCGAGGTGGGCAGGCGGATGCCCAAGGCGCGAGAGGAGAAAGAAGGCGGCTACGCCAAAAGGCCAAAGGCTGGCGGCTCCGTGCGAGCCCGCCGGAGCTTGAAGGTCCGGGCCTTTATCCGGACCTATAATTTGCGCTCAAGGGTGCGAGCAAAGGCGGGCGCGGCGCGCGCCTGGGTTAGCCCGGGAGTTTTCCTTCGGCTTGGAGTGAGTGGAAGATGTCAGGGTGGTGGCGCTGCATGCAGACCGGACAAATGCCGTGGGTGAAATCCGCCTCGCTGTGGCTGCGGACGTAGGTTTCGATGCTTTCCCAGAATCCGGAGTCATTGCGGATCTCCTTGCAGTGGGAGCAGATCGGCAGGAGGCCACGGAGGGTTTTCAGATCCGTGATGGCATCGGCGAGCTCCGCGGCGGTGCGGCGCAGTTCAAGTTGGGCGATGATCTGGCGGGCGATCGCGGCGAGCGCCGCGCTCTGGACGGAAGTGAGTGACTGGGGCTTGGTGTCGATGACGCAGATGGTCCCCAAGGCATTGCCATCATGGTCGATCAAGGGAGCGCCGGCGTAGAAGCGGATCAGCGGGTCACCGGTGACGCTCGGATTGGTGGCGAAGCGCGGATCAAGTGCGGCGTTTTCCACGGCGAAGACATCGGTGCCGAGGATGGCATGGGCGCAGAAGGCCTGGTTGCGCGGGGTTTCGGAAATGGTGATCCCGACGCGCGACTTAAACCACTGGCGATGGCTGTCGACGAGAGTCATCAGCGCAATCGGGGTATGGCAGATCGTGGAGGCAAGAAAGGTGAAGTCGTCGAAGCCCTGCTCTGCGGGGGTGTCGAGGATCTTGTAGCGATGCAGCGCCGCGATGCGTTTTTCTTCGGTGGCAGGGAGGGGCGCGCTCATGAAGGGAGAACAAGAGGAAGACCCGTAAAACTAGACCCCCGGCATGCTGGACTTCAAGGATTCTTCACTTACTCAGGAACAAGATCCAAGAGCGCCCCGAGCGACTCCCGCCAGAAGGCGACCTCCATCGCCTCATAGCGCAGGGTCTGCTGGTCAACCGTGGTGGTGTGCAGGATGTTGCTCGGCTCCTCAAGGAGTTCCTCGTAGAGGGTGGTTAGGACGTAGGTGCGGATCTCATCTGGCTGGATGAGGATCGGGCCTGGGTCTTGGCGGTGGGATTCGGCGACGAGTGCGCGGACGACCGTGGCGATGGCGGTGCGGTCGAGCGGTACGCCGAGGCGAGTGGCAGCGGCTTGGTGGTCAGCAATGATGGCCAAGAGCCTGTTGGCGACGCGGCGTGCCTCGCGGGCCCTCTCGGGGATCTCCTGTGGCGGTTTGACGGGCTCAAGCTCTGGAAGCTGCGGCAGCCCGCCGATGGCCAAGGGGGCATCCGGCGGAGGATTTCGGCCAGAGGCGAGGGGCGGGATCGGGTCGAGCATCACCAAAGGATAGCGCTTAGAAGGCGTCCGGGAAAGTGTGGGAGGCGTGAATTTCGACCCCAGAATGAAGCTGGCAATTTTTCCGATCGATGGGACGCTTTACGGAACTCGCGTATGAAACTACCGCTCTGGATAGGGTGTTTTTTGGGGCTCGTGCCGGTGCTGGCGGCGGAAGAGGCAGGGAAAGCCGCGGCGGCGCCAGCGGGCCACGTGTTTGCCTGGCCATTCCTTGACTGGGAGGCGATGCGGCCGCAGGGCGGGACCACAAGTGGCGCGGACGTCTCGCTGCGGGACGACCCGAAGGAGGCATGGACACGCATCTGGCAACCCGGCCTGGAGAAGTTTGAGCGCGACCGGCGTGCCATCCTCGCCTTGGCGGGGAGCTACCGGGTGAGTTTTGACTTCATTGAGACGCTTGGGTTCACACCCGGGTACAAGCCGCCGCGGCCGTATTTCTCATGGGCCACCGAGCAGGTGGATGTCATCGAGGACCGGGGGGAGTTCATCAGCCTGCAGCACGCGTTGGTCATGTTTTTCAAGGACGCCGGGGGGGAAATGGTTGCGCCGCAGGTGATGAAGCATTGGCGCGAAGACTGGACGTGGCAGGACCCGGAGATTCTCACCTACACAGGGCCGCAGACGTGGACGCGGGTTGCCTCGGCCAGCCCGCAGGGGCGCTGGTCGCAGGCGGTTTTCCAGGTCGATGACTCGCCGCGCTACGAGGTCATGGGCGGCTGGACCCACGTTGGCGGCCTGAGCACCTGGCACAGCGACAACGCTCCCCGCCCGCTGCCGCGACGGGAGTTTTCCACCCGCAGCGATTACAACATTTTGGAAGGCACCCATGAGGTCACGCTGGCTCCGACCGGCTGGCTGCATGTGCAGAACAACCGCAAGCTGCGCTTGGATACCGACGGAACTCGCACCTACGTCGGCACGGAAATCGGCGTGAACCGCTACGAGGAAATCACCGCGCCGGAACTTGCACCGGCATGGAAGGCCGCTTGGCAAAAATCCGCTCCGTATTGGGCCGCGGTGCGGGCCGCCTGGGCGGAGGTTGCCAGAGACCACAAGTCATTCTCAATCAGGGACGAGGTGGATGGCCAGAAGCTCTTCCAAATCCACTTTGCGCGTGCCGCGGCCATCGAGGAGGCGCCCGCGACGGACGCCGCGGCGGATGCGGCCCATGCCAAGGAGACGGTGCGCCGGTTTGTGAAGTAGCGCGCTGTGGGCAAGCTTAGGCGGCCTGCTTGGGCTCGCGCAAAAGATGGCGCCCGGCCCAGAGGTAGTTGAAGCCGGAGACGGCCGTCAGGCCCAAGGCGGCCCAGAGGAAGAGATGGTAGAGGTAGTGCCCCGGCGCGGCGAGGCTCTGGAGGAAGCTGGTGAAGGCCGTCGTGTTCTTGCCATGGCTAAGGTAGAGCCAGATGAGCGAGCTGATGCAGAAGGCGAGCTGGAAAATGGTTTTCCATTTTCCCAAGCCGTCCGCGGCAATCACCCGACCTTTTTCGACAGCGATTTGACGCAGGCCGGTGACGAGGAATTCCCGGCCGATGATCACCACGGTCACCCACACGGGCGCAAATGGCAGGCCGTCAGGCTGACGCGTCGACGTCAGGTAAACGAAGGCGGTGCAGACAAGAATCTTGTCAACCAGCGGATCCAGCAGCTTGCCAAGCGAGGTGACCAGGTTGAGCCGGCGGGCGAGATAGCCGTCGAGAAAATCGCTTGCCGCAGCCAAGGTGAAGACCGCCAAGGCGATGCCGTAGCCGGTTTCGTCCTTCGCCGAGGCGGCGGCGGCAAACACCACCACAAGCACAAGGCGCGCGAGGGTGATGGCGTTAGGAAGGTTCACGGGCGGCAGCATGCTCAGCCACCATGCAAACGCGCAACCCTTGGTTGCCAATTTCGCTTAAGAATAAATCTTCCCCAACAAGCATCGTAGCGAAACTCCGTGAGAAGTTCGGCGGGGAAAAACCGCCCGCCGCTGGCCCCCCAGTTGGCGCCCTCGTTGCGGGTCCCGATCGGGAAGGTGAGGCACACCGGGGAGCCCTCCGGCCGTGAGCTGGCGGGCCTGCGCCGATCCATGGCGCTCCCGGAGGCCGAGGAGATAACAGCCATATTGGCTGGCCTTCTAACGCCGCGGCGGGCGCGTGCCCACGGGGAAATCCACCGAGCGGCTCCGCGTCAGGATCCCTTGAATAACCAGTCCAATGGCGTCGATGGCGCGGGACGTCTCGAGCTCGGAGCTCAGCGGCAGGTGGATGAAGCCCGCAGCGGTGCTCGGGGAGTGCTTCGCAAGATGGCTGAGAGTACAGAACATCAGCTGGTTGCAGAGATAGCGGCCAGGCTCCGTGGAGCACGCCACCGGAAAACCGGCGGCGCTCAGGTCCGCCTGGAAAATCTCCATCGGCAACGTGGCAGCCAGCGACCGCGGCGCGCCCGCCACGATCGCGCCCCCACGGGGCTGCCAGCCGGCGACATCCGGAAGGGTGAAATTCAGCTCATTCCATGCCGTCGTTTCAAGGCGCACGGTTGTTGCGCCGCGGGCCTCGCCTAGCATGATCACTGCGTTGGGCTTCAGTTGCCTCAACGCCTGAATCATGCGTTGCGGCGCGCGCAACCCGTCCACCGGCAGCACCCTCGTGTTGAGCCATCCGTAGCGCTCCTTTAATCCTTTCAGCGCCAGCGCGGAGGCGTTTTGCGCGCGACCGTCAAAGGGGCCAAAGGCAGTCAGGAGGAGCTTCATGGACGCTGAGAAGCGCTTACCACGGCGTCACCCGCAGGTCACGCAAGGATCGTTCCTCAAACGGTCGGTTCTAAGGGATTTGATTTCGCTACGCGAGGATCGCCTTGACGACGCGGGCGGGTTCCACACCGGTGAGTTTGAAGTCGAGGCCTTGGAACTTGTAGACGAAGCGTGAGTCGTCGATGCCGAAGAGGTGGAGCATGGTGGCGTGGAGGTCGTGGACCGAGACGCCGTCCGCGGCGATGCCGTAGCCAAGTTCGTCGGTGGCGCCGTGGACGGTGCCGCCCTTGATGCCGGCGCCGGCGAGCCAGATGGAGAAAGCCTTGATGTGGTGGTCGCGGCCGTCGCCCTGGCCCATCGGAGTGCGGCCAAACTCACCGCCCCAGATGACCAGGGTGTCTTCAAGCAAGCCGCGTTGTTTAAGGTCTTTGACCAGGGCGGCCGACGCGCGGTCGGCGGACTCCGCGGCGATGGTCATGTTCTTCTCGATCTCGCGGTGGTGGTCCCACGACCGGTGGTAGAGCTGCACAAAGCGGGTGCCTTTTTCGAGCAATCGGCGTGCGAGCAGGCAGTTGGACGCGAAGCTGCCATCGCCGGGTTTTTTCACGCCGTAGAGGTCGAGGATGTGCTGCGGCTCGTCGCTCATGTCGGTGAGTTCCGGGACCGAGGTTTGCATGCGGAAGGCCATCTCGTACTGGGAGATACGGGTGGCGATCTCGGGATCGACGCGCTGCTCGGCAAGGTGGCCGTTGAGGCGGTTGATCTCCGAGATCACATCGCGCTGCATCGACTGGCACACCCCCGCGGGGTTTCCAACATAGTGGACCGCATCGCCACGCGACTGGAACTGAATCCCTTGGAACCGGCTCGGGAGAAACCCCGCGGACCACTGGCGGGCCGACACCGGTTGGTCGCCCGGGCCGCGGGAAACCATCACGACGTAGCCCGGCAAATCCAGCGACTCGGACCCCAGCCCGTAGAGCAACCATGACCCCATGCTGGGCCGGCCGTTGACGATCGAGCCGGTGTTCATGAACGCGTGGGCGGGATCATGGTTGATCTGCTCGGTATGCATCGAGCGGATCACGCAGATGTCATCGGCGATGGTGGCGATGTGCGGAAACAGGCTGGAGATTTCCATGCCGGATTTCCCGTGGCGCTGGAACTCGGTGAACGACCCGCGCGCCTTGAGCTCAGTCCCTTGCAACTGGGCAAGCTGTTGCCCCTGGGTGAAGGACTCGGGGAACCGCTGGCCGTTGATCCGGTCTAGCTCGGGCTTCGGGTCAAACGACTCAAACTGCGACGGCCCGCCGGCCATGCACAAGTGGATGACGCGCTTCGCTTTGGGGGCAAAATGCAGGGCCCCGTCGAGCACCCCCTGCCAGGCGCCATCGGGTGCGCTGCTGGCCATCGCGCGACCTCCGACAAGCTGCGCCAGGGCGATGCCGCCAAGCCCGGCAAACGAGTTGCGCAGGAAGGCCCGGCGGGTGAAGGGGTTGGTTTCCGGAAACTGGGACATGGCGAGGAGATCAGTACCGTGTGATGGTTTCGTGGAGGTTGAGGATCACGCGGGCAAGCTGGACCATGGCGGCGGCCTCCGCCTTGTCACCGGGGACACCCGCGGCGGCCTTGTCGGCGTCGGCCGGGTTGGCGCGGAAAAACGCGCTGCTCGTCTCAAGAAATTTCACCAGCCCGGCGGCCTCGTCGGCCGATGGCTCCCGCCCCAGCGCCCGCTGGAACGCCAGTCGGATCCGCGCGTCCGGCGACTTGTCCGGCAACTCAAGCAGCCGCGCCGCCAGCGCCACGGCCGCTGCGTAAAAATTCGGATCATTCAACAACGTGAGCGCCTGCTGCGGGCTGTTGGACTGGAGGCGGTCCGCCGAACATTCCTCGCGCGCCGGCGCATCAAATGCCGCAAGCATCGGGTGCAGGAAGGTCCGCTGCCAATGCATGTAAAGCCCGCGCCGATGCCGCTGGTCGTCCTGCTGCACAACGTACTGGCGGTCCGGAAATTGAATCGCAGTATAATAGTCATTCGGCTGGAACGGCCGGACGCTGGGGCCACCGACCAGCCGCGTGTCGAGCAGGCCGGCGATGGCCAAAGCGTTGTCGCGGATGAACTCGGCATCCAGCCGACGCGGCGACTGGCTTGCCAGCAGGCGGTTTTGCGGATCGACCTGCTGCAGCTCCGGGCGCTCGGCGGCGGCCTGCTGATAGGTTTCCGAGCTGACGATCAAGCGGACCATGTGTTTGACGTCCCAACCGGAGTCGCGGAACTCGGCGGCGAGCCAGTCGAGTAGCGCCGGATTGGATGGCCACTCGCCTTGCGACCCGAGGTCGTCGAGCACGTTGGACAATCCGGCGCCAAAAAACTGCTTCCACAGGCGGTTGACGAAGTGCCGTGCGGTGAGCGGATTGTCGTTGGATGTCAGCCAGTTTGCCAGGTCCAGCCGGGTGGCGCGCTGGCCCTCGGCGAGCTTGATCTGCGGCAGGAAATGCGGCACCGCCGGGGCGACAATTTCACCCGCCTCGCTTTGCCAATTGCCCCGTGGCAGGACGCGGGTGACGCGGTGTTTCTCCTTCGGCAGCGCTTGGGAAACCATCGAGAAGGCATAGCCGGCACGGCACTCGCGGATCGAGTTGCGCAGAACCTTCCACCCTGGCAGCTCGGCCTCAGGGAGATGGGCAAGGCCATGGCTGCCCCGCACGAGCGCCTCCTGGGCCGGGCTGCGTTTGGCGGCCGGCGTGGCAAGCGCCTCGGCCAGCCCGGCGGGTGCGGCTGGCTGGCCGGGAACCGGCTCGGCAAATGGCGTAGTGGCAATCCGCGCACTGCCAAGGTCATCGGACACCAGGGTCACCACAAGCTGGTCGCCGGCCTCGAAGGTGATCGGCTCCTTGAGCAGAAAAACCGCGTGGTGCGGCTGACGGTTATCGTCGCCCGGCTGGGTAAACACCGCGGTGCCGGAGCGCCAAACTTCCTCGAGCGCCAATGGCGGCTCACCGCTCACGTAGTTCTTGCTCAGGAAGCGGTCCGCCTGCTTCCAGGAAACCGCTAACGGCGTAAGCTTTTCGCCGCGCTTCAGCGCAAACGTCGGCTTGACCGTGAAGCCGCCCTGGGCGCTGCGGCCAACCTTCTCGCCATTCTCCGCAAGCGGCTGGATTTCCAGCTGGACGGCGGTGGTGAAGCCCGCTTGCGGGGTAACTTCCAAAACGAGCGACTCGTCCTTTTGCGCCGGGCCGGTGAAGGCGACCATGTCATCGCTGCGGATTTCCGCGGGCGTTTGTTTTTTTGCCAGCACGCTGGTGGGTTTGGCCGCCAACCAGCCGCTTGGCGCCGCGGCCATCAGTGCGGCGGTCGCCCGCTCCCAATCCGCCGAAACCCGATGGCCCCGCGGAACCAGCTGCAGGGCCTCGGATTGCAATTGCGAGAGCCTGGCCATCAAAGACTCCGGCCTGACCAGCATCTCCGGCGGAAATGGCGAGTCGTTGTCAAAGCCGGCAAGGTCCGGGTTCGGGGTGTAGCCGTAGGTCGTGTAGACGCCCCATTGGCGCAGGTCGTCAAAGAACGCCGCGAGCGCGTAAAAGTCCTTGGTCTTGATCGGGTCAAACTTGTGGTCGTGGCATTCCGCGCAGCCCGTCGTCTGGCCAAGCCAAGCGGTCCCGAGCGCGCGCACCCGCGAGGCAGCGTACTTCGCCATGTATTCCTGCGGCTGGGCACCGCCCTCGCGCGTCATCATGTTGAGCCGGTTGAAGCCAGACGCGATGAGCTGCTCGGGCGTCGGATCCGGCAGCAGGTCGCCCGCCAGCTGTTCGCGGGTGAACGCGTCAAAGCGCTTGTTGCTGTTGAATGCACCAATGACGTAGTCCCGGTAAGGAAAGATGTGCTGGTTCTGGTCCCCGTGGAACCCAACCGTGTCGGCAAACCTCACCGCATCAAGCCACGGCACCGCCATGCGCTCACCGTAGCGCGGCGACGCCAGTAGCCGTTCGATCGCCGCGGCCACCGCCGACGCACGATCCCTCGCCACCGCGGCCGCAAACTCAGCGCCTTCCTCAGGCGTTGGCGGCAGCCCGGTCAGGTCAAGCGTCAGGCGCCGGATCAGAATCGCCGCATCGGCCGCCGCGCTGGGCATCAAGTTCTTCTCCTCCAGATGGTTGCGGACAAATGCATCAATCGCCTGCGGCCCTCCAGGCGTCGGCACCGCAGGCTTCTGCAGCGCCGTGTAGGCCCAATGCTCCTGATACTCCGCGCCACTGCGGATCCACTCGGTGAGCAAGGCAAGCTCCCTGGCCGTCACCGCCTTGTGGAACTTCTCCGGCGGCATCACCTTGTCCGGGTCCTTGCTGCTTATACGCTCAATCAGGTGGCTTTCCTCCGGCTTCCCCGGAACCAAGGCCGCGCGGTTGGATTCCTTCGTCGCCGTCAGCGCGCCTTCGCGCGTGTCCAGCCGCAGCCCGGCTTCCCGCGTCTTCGCGTCAAACCCATGGCACGCAAAGCACTTCTCCGAGAGGATCGGCCGGATGTCCGCGTTGAACGTCACCTTCTTCGGCAACGGCGGCTCGGCTCCCGCCACTCCGCCCAGCGCCGCCATGCACAGCGCCACAATCGGATGGGTTGACGGCGATAACTTTGGCATCGAGGCGCTCTTGTTGGCAAAACTCGCCTCAGCGTATCGACCCACCTCACGCTTGCGCAAGTCCAAGCTTGCGCCGCCGGGCTCCGCGGGTTGCGGGTTGCAACCAAGCCGTGCAGCTTGCTTGCCCGCCGCGCCGCGCGCGCCCTTCACGGCGCCCCGGCGGATCCTTCGGCGGCGCCGGACCATCTAGCAGACGGCACTTTTAACTTCCAGCGGGCAAACCGCTTGCACCGGCAGCCATTCTCCCCCTCCGGCGCGCGCCGCGGTGCTGGCACGGGCCATGCGGACTTGCCACCAGCGGTTCGCTGCTGACCGCCCCATCAAACCCCAAAATCCACCCACTGTTATGATTCCCACCCGTACCCACGGCATCCTCGACTACATCATCGGGGTCGCCCTCATTGCTGCTCCATGGCTTTTCGGCTTCGCCCAAGGCGGATCGGAGACCTGGATCCCGGTGCTCATCGGTGCGCTCATCATCGTTCAGAGCCTCTTCACCGACTACGAATACGGCGTCGTCCACGCCATCCCCATGCGCGTCCACCTCATGGTGGATATTGTCGCGGGCCTGTTCCTCGCCGTGTCGCCTTGGCTGTTTAACTACGACGAGCTCGTCTGGGCGCCCCACCTGATTGTCGGCCTGCTCCTCATCGGCGCGGGTCTGCTCACCAAAAAGCAGCCTGCCGGTGTGCACACCCACCAGCACCCCGGCCGCCCGATCCACCATTGACCCGCGCGTGCCGGCTCTCGGTGCGGCAAGTGCCGCCCCGGGGGCCGGATTGGCCTGCGGCCCCCCGAAGGCCAAAGATCCCAAAGCTCAAGGGCCAAAAGGATTCCATCATTGCAACCGCCGTCCTGCGCTGGCAAGGGTAGGGCCTATGCAAAGCATGCGGTGGGGAATGGCGAAGCTCGCCGGAGTGGCGGCCGCGGCACTTTGGCTCTGCGCATGCAGCAGTGACCTGCCGCCGACTGTCGAATCCAAGGCGGAAGTTGACCGCTTGCCGGTTTCCACCTCCGCGGTGGGTGCGCGGTTTCTCCCGGAGGCTGAACTCACCTCCCTGGAGCGCCTCTCGGAACTCAGCAACCTGAGCTTTGCGGCCGGTTGCGCAGTGGGCCCCGCAGCGCTCAATGACGCAGGTCTAGCCAAGCTCGCCACGCTTGATTTACCGAAGTTGGATTTTCTGATCCTTGGCTACTGCGAGAACATCACCGACGCCGGATTGGCTCACGTCGCCAAGATGCCCACCGTGGTGTGGCTCTCCTTGATGGCCTCACCCAAAATCACCGACGCCGGCCTGCCGCAATTGCTCGCCATGAAAAACCTCAAGTCGCTCGATCTGCGCGGCTGCGTTGGCATCACCGACAAGGGTTTGGCCATTTTGGCCGGCAAGTCCGATTGGCAGCAAATCCTCCTCGGCGGCTGTCCCAACGTCACCGCCGCGGGAGTGGCCCAACTTCAGGCCGCCGTGCCGGGGGCGCAGGTCACCAAGGACGAAGTCGAGTGGAGCGCCCATCGGTGAGCTCGTGCGCGGTGGGCCGGTGAGCGGGGCCGCGCGCGGCGCCGACTGGCGGAGTGCATCATGCCTTGCTGGACAGTTTAGCCCAGCGGGGGCATCTTCCCCCCGCTTCCGCCCAGCGCCATGGTCTACCTAATCATCTCCGCCATTCCGGTGCTCTCACTTGCCTGGTGGATCTGGGCGCACCGTCGCTTGAGCGTTTTGCGGGCGCCCGGGTATTGGCATGGGTTACTGGCGGTGCTGATGGTTTTGCTGCTCGGCGGGTTTGTCTGGATCCTTCTGGACCGTGGCGGGAAAGTCCCGATGCGCTTGCCGACAATCCTTTATGCCTCTGTGATGCTCTGGGGGCTGATGTTTCTGCCATTTTTGACGTTGCCCTCGATGTTCTCATGGGGCGTCTGGGCCAGCATCAAGCGGCTCTGCAACCTGCGCCGCAGCCTATCGGATCAATTGCGTGAGCCGGTTGTCGCCGCGCCCGTCGCGGAGGTGGATTTTGGCACCGGGCCGGCGGTGCTCGACGACGATGCGCCGCTGGGGATGTCACGGCGTGAGATGTTGGCCGCCGCGGGGGTGGCGCTGCCGGTCATCGCCACGTTTGGCACCACCTTGCTGAGCATCCCGGAGTGGTCGCAATTCCGTGTGCGCGAGCTCGCCGTGGGGGTGGCAAATCTACCTGCGGCCCTTGAGGGCCTGCGGATTGTCCATCTGAGCGATACCCATGTGGGGAAGTTCACCAAGGGCAAGGTGCTCGCCGATCTGGTCGAGACCATTAACAAGCTCAAGGCGGACCTTGTCCTGTTCACCGGTGATCTCATTGACAACAGCTTGGAGGACCTCCCGGCGGCCATGGAGATGCTCACCGCCCTTGAACCCAGCCGTGGCTTGGTGATGATCGAGGGCAACCATGACCTTTTCCAAGGCGCGGAAAATTTTGCCCGCGGGGTGCGCGCCTACGGGGTCACCTTGCTGCGCGATGAGTCGCTGCTCCTGACCGTCCGCGGCCATCCCGTGCAAATCCTCGGCCTGCGCTGGCACGGGCGTCGCCAAGCAATTGAAAACCATGTCGATACGGTGGCCAACCTGGTTGAGCCCGGCGCCTTTCCGATTCTCCTCGCCCACCATCCCCACGCCTTTGATCGCGCAGCCGAGCGCGGGCTCCCTCTCACTCTGGCCGGCCACACCCACGGCGGGCAGATCATGCTCACCCCTGAGTTTGGCGCCGGACCGCTCATGTTCAAGTATTGGACTGGCCTCTACGAGCGCGGCAACTCCTCGTTGGTCGTCAGCAATGGCGCCGGAAATTGGTTCCCGCTGCGCACCAGCGCTCCCGCCGAGATCGTCCACCTCACCCTGCGCCGCGCTTAGAGTCGCCGCGGCGAAAGATTGTTGGAAAGATTTGCGGCCAGGCGCGCGTCCCATGGTTCGCCATGGTGCCGGGTTTCCACCCCGGGCGTCGGAAGCGACTGCGTATGATGCCCCGCCCATTTTCCACCACCCTGGCCTCCCTCATCGCCGCGCTGTGCGCGTTGGCCACTGCCGACGCCGCCGAGGAGGACAAGCAGGGCTGGAATCCGGACACCACGTTCCCCGCGCTCGCACCGGCCGAGGCGCTCAAGACAATCCAAGTGCCCGCCGGCTTTCATCTGCAATGCATTGCCAGTG
>JBILQA010000176.1:0-6291 GCA_044373535.1 Akkermansiaceae bacterium
GCTGGCGCTCACCCTGCTGGCGCTCACCCTGCTGGCGCTCACCCTGCTGGCGCTCACCCTGCTGGCGCTCACCCTGCTGGCGCTCACCCTGCTGGCGCTCACTCTGCTGGCGCTCACCCTGCTGGCGCTCGCCCTGTTGGCGCTCACCCTGCTGGCGCTCACCCTGTTGGCGCTCACCTTCGGGGTCGCGGCGGCGGTCTTGGCGCGCGGGGCGGGATTCGGAGGTGCGGCGTTCGTGGTTGGGTTCGCGCGGCTCAGCGGCGTGATCCGAGGGAGCGGGTTTGGCGGTGACAGGGGCTTCGCCAGGGGTCTTCTTGGGGGCGCGCTTGGCGGCTGGCTTGGGAGCATCAACGGGGGCATCGACGGCGACCTTTGTGACGGCGACTTTCTTGACGGCGACCTTTTTGGTGGCGGTCTTGCGTGCGGCCTTTTTCGCGGCAGCGGGTGCCTTGTCGGGTGAGGGGGACTTGGCTGTCCCCTCGGTGGGTGAATCGCTCATACGTTGAAACAAAAATGGGTAAAGCCAGGCCAAAGGCGTGGTGGCGGGCTCAGCGTTTGGCTGGGCCGGTGGGCGGAAGGCAGGTTCCTGAATCAGGACCGGCCATGGGGAAAAGGGCTGCGTGTTGCAAAATAGGAAGCGGGAAACCAATCGCTAAACCCCGGCATACCGGGATGAGGATGTCTGACTCAACAGACCAAAGAGTGCCGAGGCGCAAACCAGCCACCTGTCACCGCTGGTCCTGCCATGGCGTGTGAGGGACCATGCAGCGCGGCGAGCGGAAGTGACTTCGTGGAGATGATGGGAAACCAGCTCTCCGTGTCGCTCGGACGTCGGGAAGATGCTTGCCATTCCATCCCTTGGCAATGATTTTTTTCCTCCCCATCGGGGGCCCGCGCGGCCACCCGGAGCTTGCCGTGGCACCGCCGCCGCGCCCAACATCGGCTAACACCATGACCGAGGTCCAATGCCCCACATGCTTTGAGGTTTTCCAAGTGGCCGCGCCGCCAAGCGACGAGTGCCCGTGCGAGGTCGATTACGACTGTGAGATCTGCTGTCGGCCGATGGTCATCGTGTTTGAAGATGACGGCTCGGCGTGGGCGCGAGGCCTAGGGGATCTTTAACAAAGCAGATTAGTTTGCTTTCCCGCTTGCCATGTCGGCGGAGATCGGTGAGAAGTCCGCGTCCGCGAGGACAGCGGGGAGTAGCTCAGCTTGGTAGAGCGCTGGTTTTGGGAACCAGATGTCGCAGGTTCGAATCCTGTCTCCCCGACCACCCACCCACTGGGTCAAGGGTAACCACCCAAAAGGGTAACCACCCACTGCGCAGCGCCGCTTAGGCCGCCATGCCGGTGGATTTTTTTTGCCTGTGGCTGGCACGGCTGGCGGCGGCTTTTGGCTGGCGCGGCGGGGTTGGCGGGGCCATCGTGGCGGGATGCTGCGGGTGATCTTGCTGTGGATGGTTGTTGGGCTTGTGACGGCGAAGGCATCGACCCTCACGCTGGTGCCGGTGTTTGAGCCACTGAGTCTGCATGGCACGGACAGCGACGAGGTCAGCGACATTGGCGAAGCCCTGCGTGCCACGGTGATGGCGCGTCCGATGGCTTTGACCGGCGGATTTCCGGAGGCTCTCGTTGAAGCCATAGGCACGCCGCACAAGCTGGCGACGAACAGCCCAACGTTCAAGGTGGCGGAAAGCAACCTGCTGGTGTTGTGTGCCATCAGCATTCAGGCGGAGGCCACTCCGGAGGCCCTGCAGGTGACCTTGGACGTCTCAAAGCTGAAGATCCCCGAGGAGCTTGACCTGACCAGTCGACAGGTTCTGCGGCTCTCTATCCTCGCGTTGCGCCGCACCCTCGAGGCCTACCAGGGTCGCCAGACCGGCAAACTCCGGGTGGTGGTGACAGTGAGCGGGACCGGCGACGCCAACAATTCGCTGCGCGATCTGGCGCAGGTTTTCACGCTTGGCCGGTGAAGCGGGACTTTTCGCTTTGCAAGGGCAAGACGCGCTTGGTTGGATGCTGCAGCTACTTCATGACAAACACCACCGACGCCCGCCGATTCAAACGCGCCATCCTGAAACTCAGCGGCGAGGCCCTGCGCGAGATCGGCAGCGAGGACAACATCTCGCCTGAGATCGTCGACCGCGTCGCCGAGGAAATCCGCGACGCCATGGCGTCGGGCGAACTCGAGTTAGGCGTGGTTGTCGGGGGCGGAAACTTCTGGCGCGGGGCCAGCGCGAGTGCCCGCGGGATGGACCGGGCGACGGCGGACTACGTGGGCATGTTAGCCACGGTGATGAACGCCCTGGCGCTGCAGAGCGCGCTGGAGGACGAGGGGGTGCGCTGCGTGGTCCAGTCGGCCATCGAGATGAAGAATGTCGCCGAGCCGTTCATCCGGCGCAAGGCGGCGTGCCATTTGGCCGACGGCAAGGTGGTGATCTTTGCCGCCGGCACAGGCAGCCCGTTTTTCTCCACAGACACCACCGCGGCGCTGCGCGCCAGCGAGATGGGCGCGGACGTCATCCTCAAGGCCACGATGGTCGACGGCGTCTATGACTCGGACCCGAAGAAGAATCCCGCCGCCAAGCGCTACGAGACGGTCAGCTTCGAGCACTGCATTAACGCCCAGCTCAAGGTGATGGACACCACGGCCTTCAGCCTGTGCCGGGAGAACGACATTCCGATCATCGTCTTTGACCTTGCCCCGGCGGGCAACATCTCCAGCGCGCTCTCCGGCGCGCCCATCGGCACCCTGGTCAACCGCGGCGCCTGATAGGAATTGATAGGAATCTCCAACAAACGAACCTGAATGGACCCCGACACAAGCCTGCTAGAAACCGAGGAGCACATGCACCAAGCGGTGGAGTACATGTTGCATGAGTTTGCCGCCGTGCGCACCGGCAAGGCCTCGCCGGCGCTGGTGGAGAACCTCGACGTGATGGTGCGCGCCTACAACAGCTCGATGAAGCTCAAGACCCTGGCGGTGATCACCACGCCCGAGCCGCGGATGATCATGATTCAGCCGTTTGACCACACGACCATCCAGGACATCGAGCGGGCGATCCGCGAGAGCAAGCTCGGGCTCAACCCGTCCAACGAGGGCCGCAGCATCCGCCTGCCGGTCCCGGAGCTCTCCGAGGAGCGCCGCCGCGAGATGGTCAAGCTCGTCAAGCACCTCGCCGAGGAGGCCCGCGTGCGTGTCCGCGCGGTGCGCAAGGAGGGGATGGACGCAGCCAAGAAGCTCAAGGCCGACAATTTGCTCACCGAGGACAGCCAGCGCGACTTCGAGGAGAACGTCCAGGAGATGACCAAGAAGCACAACAAGCTCATTGACGACCACGTGGTGGCCAAGGAGGCGGAGGTGATGAAGGTCTAGCAGCTGGATGGCGGGAAGACCTGCTGGAATCCGCTAGGAGTCGCCATGTGGCGTCTGTTGGTTGCGGCCTTGTTGTTTGATGCGGTGGCTGGTGCGGAAGCGTTGGACGCCGCGCAGGCTGGCGACAAGGAGGACGAGCGAGACGGCGGCGAAGCCGGCGCCGGCGGCGGTTTGCGGCTGCAGCGTGGCGGCGGTGGTGAGATCAACGAGGAGGTCCTTGGCGCTGACGAGGTTGCCGGCCAGGCCGACCATCGCGGTCACAGTCGCGGCGATGAGGCCATGGAATGGCCAGTTGAGCGAGAAGAGCCCGCAGATGGCGAAGATGCCGCCCAGGGTGAGGCCGGCGTTGAGGATGGCCCCGTCGCGGGTCAGGGAAAAGGCAAGGACGCCCAAGGCGGCGATGATGATGCCGCCGATGATGAGGAGGGCTCGCAGGTTCATGCCTGGTTGTTATCTGGCTGTTGGGGCGGAACGAAGATCATTTTGACCAATGGCGGGCATTCCTCCAGTCTGCGCGTGTGAGAAGGACACGCAGAGCCCGCGGGCAGCATGGGAAGAAGCGCCGGGTGTGGATGGCCGCTGGCGGCGTGGTGGCGTTTGGCGTGCTGCTGCTCGTCCAGGGAATGTGGATGCTCAACCACGAGCTGACGCCCGAGCGGGTGGCGGCGCGGCTTGAGGAGGCGACCTACGCGCGGGTGAGCGTGGGCAAGGTGGAGCGCACCGGCACCTGGCTGCGGCCGCGGGTGAGCGTCACGGCCGTGGCGATGGCACCGGCGGCGGGCGCCGCGCCGTTGTTGGAGGTGGAGGAGCTTGAGATGACGGTGAAGCTGCTGCCGCTGTTGTGGCGGCGAATTGAGGTGGAGAGGCTCGCGGTGCGCGCTCCGCAGGCTCGTGCGCGGATTGGGGCGGACGGTCGCAACGATTTTTTGGAGATGTTCCAAGGGCCGCCGGAAGCCGCGCAGGCGTCCGGCCGGGCAAAGAAGGTGAGGGATCGGCAGGTATTTGTCGCCGCGCTGGAGGAGGCGCGGATCATCGACGGGAGCGCGCGGGTGGCCCTCGAGAAGTCCGGGTTGAGCATTGAGCTGGTGGGCTTCAGTGGCGGGCTGGCGGCGATCGAAGTCGATCCGGCAAACCTCGCGGCAACCAACCGCGCGCAGCTTGAGGTCGCCGGCGTGGTGCGCATCCATGAGCTTGGCCGGCCGTTTGAGCTTGGGCGTATTGAATTGTCCGGGCCGGCGTCGGTGCAGTTGTTTGATCCACAGAGCGGGGATCTGAGCCCGGATGTGGAGGGCTCTTTGATGGTGGGGCGCGGATCCTACGTGGGCTCGCGGCTGCCGCTGTTTGCCAAGTCGTGGGGGAAGCTCGACGCGGTGCGCGACCTCGGGGTGAGCATCCCGCTGATCCCTGAGCGGCTTGATTTGGCCGAGGCGCCCGTGGCGGTGCGCTACCGCGATGGCGCGTGGGAACTGCTAGAGCCGCTGGCAGGCAGCATGGACGGCTGGCAACTGGTGCTCAACAAGGGCTTTGCCGCTGATCCCACGGCGGACCAGCAGGCCGGCGCGATTTCGGTCATTCCCACCGACGCGTGGGCCAGGGAGTTTGTCGCGACGGTTGGCGGGATGTTGGGTAAGATCTCCACGGCGCTTGGCTCGAATGCCGAGGATGAGCTGCGCAGGACGTGGTACCAGGACGGGCGGATGGTCATCGTCCTCGATGTGCGCGGGCGCCTGAGCAACCCCTCGGTGGACCTGCGCAACCCGCTGCCGGACACCAAGAAGGTGCTCGAGGATGTCGGCAAGGGGCTGCTTGACCGGCTGCTGGGCAACTAGGTCGCTTCCGCACACGCCGGCTTGCGCCGCACGGCTAACAGGCCTGTCCGCCGGCCGTTAGGCGTAGGAGCGGATGGACGGCTTGGCGACCTCGTAGACGAGGTCCTCCTTGTGGAGAGTGGGCGGCTGGTTGTCGCCCTTGTACTCCCAAGCACTGACGTAGAGGAACTTGTCGTCGTGGCGCTTGGCCTCGCCGGGCTGGGTTTTGCCGGCGGCGACTTCCGGGTCGGCCTCGGTGAACTGGTGTTCGACGCGGAAGTGGCCGCCACAGGATTCTTCGCGCTGGAGGGCGTCATAGCACATCATTTCGGCGAACTCGATGAAGTCGGCGACGCGGCCGGCCTTTTCGAGTTCCATGTTGGCGCCCTCGCCAGAGCCCGGGATGCGCTCGTCGGACCAGAACTCCTCGCGGATGGCGGGGATTTTGGCAAGGGCCTCAAGCAAGCCCTCGCGTGAGCGGGCCATGCCGCACTTGTCCCACATGAGCAGGCCAAGCTCGCGGTGGAAGGAGTCCACGGTGCGGCTGCCGTTAATGTTCACGAGACGGTTGACGCGCGCGGCGGTCTCCGCCTCGGTGCGCTCAAATTCCGGGTGGCTTTCACTCACGGCACCCGCCTTCTGGGTGGCGAGGTAGTTGGCGATCGTCACGGGAATGACAAAGTAGCCGTCCGCTAGTCCCTGCATCAGGGCCGAGGCGCCAAGGCGGTTGGCCCCGTGGTCGGAGAAGTTAGCCTCGCCGAGGACGTGGAGCCCCGGGATGTTAGACATGAGGTTGTAGTCCACCCAGAGTCCGCCCATGGTGTAGTGGACGGCGGGATAGATGCGCATCGGCGTGATGTAGGGGTTCTCGCCGGTGATCTTCTCGTACATTTGGAAGAGGTTGCCGTAGCGGGCACGGATGACGTTTTCGCCAAGGCGCTCGATGGCATCGCGGAAATCCAGATAGACGCCGAGGCCGCCGGGGCCGACGCCGCGGCCTTCGTCGCAGACTTCCTTGGCGGAGCGCGACGAGATATCGCGCGGGGCCAGGTTCCCGAAGGACGGGTCCTTGCGCTCAAGGTCGTAGTCGCGGTCGGCCTCCGGGATG
>JBILQA010000177.1:0-6256 GCA_044373535.1 Akkermansiaceae bacterium
TAAACTGACCAGGCACAGGTCGGCGAGCGGCAGCACAACGTTGAAGTTTTTGTGCATGTAGCGGTGGTGCAACAAGTGGTGGCCGTTGAGACGGCGAAACAACCCGCGCTTTTCAAGCCGTCGCGCCTTGGGCAAATGCATGCACCAGTGGATATATTCGTAGGTCGCGTAGTAGCCGCCAAACGCCAGCAGTCCGCCAATGGCAAAGGCCGCCTCGCCGATCATCCAGGAAATAGCGGCAAATGGCAGCACACCAATGCCAACCAACACCGGACCATTCCACCACGCCATCGGAATGGTCTCCTTGTCCTTGTCGTGCTGCAGGTGGTAGCTGTGATCGGCCTTGAACGTCTTGTGGTGGACCACCGCATGCGCCTCAAATGGATAGCGAAACCGCCCCACCGGCCGGTGCATCACATACTTGTGCAGCGTCCACTCGAAAAACGAGCCAAACACCACGCCCACGATCACGCCGGCAGCACACCAAAGAATAAATGGAATCATCGATTTGAGTCGGGGGGCACGAGCTCGCTGGGCATCCATGCCCATGGCCGCCCACTAATCACGCCCTTGCCGCCCGGGCCACAAAAAACCTGAAAACATTTCAGAGCACCGGTTTGCAACCTTCTGCGCGCCCAACCAGCCAGCCCGGCTCAGTTGCCGGGGAATGGATCAGCCGACCAGCGCAAATCGCTCTCAAGGTCGCGTGGCCTTGCCGGCTCCCCGCACAGCGCGAGCATCAGCGCCACTCCAAGAAACCCTAGCACGCCGAGAACCACCGTGGCGCGCCGACGCTGCGGCG
Source organism: Akkermansiaceae bacterium (assembly GCA_044373535.1). Taxonomy (GTDB): domain Bacteria; phylum Verrucomicrobiota; class Verrucomicrobiia; order Verrucomicrobiales; family Akkermansiaceae; genus JBILQA01. The sequence continues at coordinate 803 of JBILQA010000177.1, forward strand.
GCGTGCCCATCAGGCGCCGGACCCGCCCCTCAAGTCCCTCGGCGGATGCCATCGCCAGCCCAAGCTGGCGGCCACTGCCCGACGCCAGATCGCAGAGCAAACCGGCATACGTGGAGGCCGCCACCCCGTTGGAGAGCACCCGCGCGTCGCAGGCATATTCGCACTGCGCGATCCAACGCTTTTGCATCCAGCGCACCAGCGGATGGTACCAATGCAGAGCGACGACCACCTCGCCGATGAGCCGCCACAGCGGGTCGCGCCGCTGGTGGTGGGCGTGCTCGTGGAGCAGCACCATCGTGCGCGCACTCTCGCTCCACCCGTGCCACGCCGCCGGCACAAAAATCATCCGCCGCCACATCCCCGCGGCCACCGGCCCACCGAGCTGCGCGAGCTCCCGCACCTCAACACCACGGTACATCCCAAGCAGGCGCGAGTCCGCACGCCACCGGCGCAGCCCGCTCAGCGCGAACAAAATCCTCGCCACCGCCATACCCGCACCCAGCAGCCAGGCACCCACGAGCAAGCGGCCAAGGCTGCCAAACCACGTCGGCGCCACCCCGCCGACCGCCGCCAACGCCCCCCCGGGCAGCTCCCAAACCTTCGGCGCCCACTGCACCACACACGGGAAAACCAGCACCGCGACGAGTGCCACGGTGGTCAGACGCGGGTCGCACGCCACGTCGCGCCTTCCCGCCAGCCAGACCGCCGCGGCCGCCACCAGCGGAAAAATCACCCATATGGCCAACCCGCTCATGCCTCCCCGGCCCTCCCGCCATCTATGAGCTTGCGGATCTCCTCGATCTGCTCCGCGCTGAGCTCCTGGTCCTTTGGATCAAGCAGCGAGGCAACCAGCTTCTCCGGGCTGCCGTCAAAAAATGTCGCCATCACCTGGCGCAGGGCGCTGCGCTTGGCCTTCTGCTCCGGCACCGCCGGCTCATAGACGTAGCGCCGGCTTTCCTTGCGGTGCTTCACCAGGCCCTTCTCCTCCAGCGTCGCCAACAGGGCGCGCACCGCCGAGTAGCCCGGCGGATCCGGCAACTCCCCCATCACCTCCTCCGCGCTCGCTGCACCCCGACGAAACAGGATCTCCATCACCTGCCGCTCCCGCCGCGATACCTGACCTTCTTCAAAACTCTTCACTCACACACCCCTACCACACCCCCCCCACACCGGCAAAGACCAAATGCTGAAAAATCAGCATTTAGACCTTGACGCCCGCGCCGCCAAATGCTGTTTTTCCAGCACTATGCAAAACACAGTGAAACTAAGTGCAATCGTGATCGCCGCCCTGGCCATGTTCGTCTCCTCATGCTGCCAGCAAGGCAAGCAGTCGCCGCCACCAACCGGCGGTGTCATTGGCTCGAAGTAAACGAGCCTGAGCCCCGCGAAGAACCCAAGGAAGAGACCCAAGCCAATGAGACCGAGCCTGATCGTTGAAGTAACCTGCATGCTGCTTGCCGCAGTGCTGTTGAATTCCTGCGCGAGCAGTGGTGGAGGAAGTGGCGGGAGAAGCTACATCGCCCCAGCGTCGCCAGCAGCCACTGCATGGTCGCGGAATGAAGGTGACGCGCTTTCCGCGGCGGAACGTGCAGGCTTGGCGACGGCTTGGGGCGAGGAGAAATCCTCTTACACTTGGGAACGGGAGTTTGTCCGTGCCTCGGACGCGCCGGTCGGCAGCGATGCCATCTATTACAACGACCCCGCCGGGATCCGCGCGATGAGCACGGATCTCCAACGGGTCGGCGCAATGCAGGATGCTGCCGACGGGCTGGTTGAATGGGGCGTGCGGGGAAAGGCGAGCTTCCTGACCAGCTTCCGTGAACGCGGCCTCGGCCGTCGCTTGGTGCAGGGCGAGAAGGGCTCAGCCTACTCGCTGGTGGTGCGCAACAAGTCGGCGCGCACCCTGGAGGTCGTCTTCAGCGTTGACGGCCTTGATGTCATCGACGGCACGACCGCCTCGTTCAGCAAGCGCGGCTATCTTGTTAACTCCGGTGAGACCTTCGTCGTCGATGGCTTCCGCACCAGCAACCAGTCTGTCGCCCAGTTCCGCTTCTCCAACGTCGCCGGATCCTACGCCAACCTGCGCCACGGCGACACCCGCAACGTCGGCGTGCTCGGCCTCGCCGTCTTCACCCCGAAGAACCACCGCAATTACGCCACCCCTCCCGCCGCCTCCCGCGGCGCCGCCAGACCCTTCCCCCAGTAGCCCGCTTCCCTCTCCCTCAACCCACACCCACCATGCCTCGCGGGGCTCATCCCGCGGCGCATTCACCCACCCATCCCCACCCACACCCCATGGCTAAAATACCGGAAAAACAGCACTTGGCGCTTGACCCGGCGGCGCCCAAATGCTGCTTTTCCAGCATTATGCCGCCGGAGCCGGAAACAACATTGCTTGTGTTAGTTCGCCGCGGTGGTGTTACTGTCGGGGGTGCGGCCCGCAGGCGAAGCCGCTTCCGGGCGTTAGAAATGGCGTCCGGGAGACATTTAAAACCGGCCTGAAAAGAAAACCAGAAACCACAGACAAAAAAACCAACATGAAACTACGCCCCATCCTAACCGCCGTTGCCGTCCTTGCCACCATTGCGATTCTGCCATCGTGCTGCAACCGCGCGCAGCCGTCGATGACGCCAGCAGCGCAGGTGCAAGCGACCAAGTAAAGGGCGCAACCCCGGACTGAACGAGCGTTGAAGCCTCGCCTGATATTGTTGCTAGGCGGCCTATTGATTGCGGCCGAGCTGAGTTCCTCCTGCGCGACGAGCGCAGGCGGAGGAAGCTACGCAGGCAGTGCGCCGGCGATGTCAGGTGGGGTGCAACGCTCCAGTTCGGAGCCGCTGACGCCGGAGGAACGCTCCGGCTTGGCAACTGGCAGGGGCCCGGAGAAACCCTCTCGCACATGGGAGCGGGATTTCATCCGGGCCTCGGACCAGCCCGCAGGCAGCGACGCAATCTATTACAACGACCCGCAAGGGATCCGGGCGATGAGTCCCGACCTCAAGCCGGTGGCCGCCATGCAGGAGACTGCCGGGGGCCTGGTTGAATGGGGCGTGCGCGGCAAGGCGAGTTTTCTGATGAGCTATCGCGAGAACGGCGCCGGGCGCCGCCTCGTGCAGGGGGAGAAGGATTCAGCTTACTCGCTGGTGGTGCGCAACAAGTCGTTGTGCACAGTGGAGGTGGTCTTCAGCGTGGATGGATTGGATGTCATTGATGGCCAGCCAGCCTCGTTTCGCAAGCGCGGCTACCTGATTGATGGCGGCGAGACGTTTGTGGTGGAGGGTTTTCGTACCAACAAGCAGTCGGTGGCGGAATTCCGCTTCTCAAGCGTTGCCGGTTCGTTTGCCAACCAGAGCCATGGCAACACTCGCAACCTCGGCGTGCTTGGACTGGCGGTTTTCACTTCCCGCAACGACCAGACGCATGCCGCACCTCCCGGAGACTTCCCCGGCGGGGCACGGCCAAGCCTGCAGTAACGCGAAGAACCTCGCCAACAAGCGCCACGACGAATGCCCCGCCCGACCCGTCCGGCGGGGCATTCGCGCGCTTGATCTCTCTAAATCATTCCCCTACGGTGCCCAGCCATAGACCAAACGGACCTTTCCCATGAAAAAACCCATCCTCTTATCCGCCCTCTTGGCGCTGGCATGCACCCTTCCGAGCCTCGCCGCTGACCCCCTGCGCGTCTTCATCCGCGCCGGTGTCAAAACCCACGGCCCCGGTGCCCACGACCACCCGCGCTTCCTCGCCGAGTGGACCAAGCTCCTCAACGAGCGCGGCGCCAAGGCGGATGGCGGGATGGATTTCCCCACCGCGGCCCAGATTGATGCCTCCGACGTCATTGTCTTCTACGCCGCCAACGCCGGCGTCATGAACCCCGAGCAACGCAAACTCATGGACTCCTTCCGTGAGCGCGGCGGCGGCATGGTCGTCATCCACGATGCTGTCTGCGGTGACGACGCCCCGTGGTTCAAAACCCTCATCGGCGGCGCCTGGGAACATGGCAAGTCCAAGTGGTTTGAAGGGGAAATCAACCTCAACTACATCGCCGCCAGCGCCGAGCACCCGGTGACCAAGGGCGCTGCGAGCTTCTCCATGGATGACGAAATCTACTGGGACCTGCACATCCACTCCGACTCGAAGATCCTCGCCACCAGTGACCACCCGAAGTGCCCGGACTCCCCGCAAATGTGGAGCCTCGAGGTCGGCAAGGCCCGCTCCTTCACCTCCATCCCCGGCCACCTCTACACCACCTTTGACCTCCCTCAGTACAAGGCCATCCTCCTGCGCGGCATCGCCTGGGCCGGCCACCGCGACGTCGACCTCCTCACCAAGCCCGAAGAAGTCGCCGCCCTGGCCAAGCCAGTGACCCTCCAAAAGGAAGAGAAAAAATAGCCCCCTCCCCAGCCAACCACTCTTGGTTCTTTGCAAGGAGTCGCGGCTTCAGTCGCGTCTCGTCGGGAAGTAGTCCAAGCGGCAGGCCATCCTCAAGGAGCGGCGATCTCCTAATCGCCCGGCCCCGGGAGGACAATGAAAGGCGGAATTCTCTTACCCTTGGCTCTCTCAGGCACTGGCGGATCGGAGTCCGCCGCTCCTTGGGGCGATTCGGATCCTTGGGGCGATTCGGAGATCGCCGCACCTTGGAATGGGTTATTGCGTCCTCTAATGGCAGCCCAGGCGGCATCGACGCCGGTGAGGGCAAGGCCGAGGGTGAGGAAGGCGAGAACAAGACCAACGACGATCAAGACGATGGCCACTTCGGGCGCAATGCCGAGTTCCTTGCCCTTGTTTGGATCGAGGAACCAATAGGGGTAGAATCCCACGACATGGCCGCGGACGAGGGTAAAGGCGAGATAGAGGACGGGATAGGATGCCCAGATCCAGAGTTCGCGGAGGCGATAGTTGCCCTTTTGATGGAAGAGAAGCCAGGCGACAAACGCGCCAATGGGGACGGCATAATGTAACAATAAGTTGGCCACCCCGCGCAGGCCCTGCGGCTGCCAGTAGGCGGAGAGCAGGAAATGGAATGCCAGACCGGTGACGTAGATCCACAGGTGGGCGCTGCGCTCGATGACGGCAAGCCACCTGTGCTGCCCCGAGCGGCGCCAAAGCTGGATCGCGGAGCAGAGGAAAACGACGGTGATGATGAAGTTGCTCTGATTGGTGTAATAAAACAGCAGGTGCCAACCTTCGTTGCCTGCCTGAGTTGCCTGGATGGCCAAACCCACGGCTCCGGCCAAGGCCACCAGCAAGCGCATCCCCACCGCGAAGCGCGGGATGCGCCGAAGCTTGTCAAAATCTCGCGTCGCCTCACTCATCAACCTTCCGGAACTAATCGCTGGCCCTGCCAAATAGCAACTCGCCAAAGCACCGCGCCCTGCTGAGCCAGCCAGTGCTCACTGCCAGCCGACCGATTCGCGCAATTTCCCCACGCCCATGACCAGCAGCAGCATCCCGAGC
>JBILQA010000178.1:0-6223 GCA_044373535.1 Akkermansiaceae bacterium
GCGTCTCGCTTGGCCTCAAGCAGATGTCCGACAACCCATGGGCCGACATCGAAGCCCGCTACTCGATCGGCACCACCGTGCGCGGCAAGGTCACCAAGCTGCTCCCATACGGCGCGTTTGTTGAAATTGAGCGCGGCGTGGAAGGCCTCGTGCACGTCTCGGAGCTTTCCTGGACCAAGCGCATCACCCGCCCAAGCGACGTGTTGGAAATGGGCCAGGAAATCGAAGCCGTCGTGCTGGGCATCAGCATCGACGAGCAGAAGATCTCCCTCGGCGTGCGTCAGCTCGACACCAACCCATGGGACGAGATCGAAGCGCGCTACCCGATCGGCGCCACCATCAAGGGCCAGGTCCGCAACCTTACCGCCTACGGCGCCTTTGTTGGCCTCGAGGAAGGCATCGACGGCATGGTCCACGTCTCGGACATGTCCTGGACGCGCAAGATCAACCACCCAAGCGAAGTCCTCAAGAAGGGCGACGAAGTGGAAGCACTCGTCCTGTCCATCGACAAGGACAACCAGCGCGTGTCGCTCGGCATGAAGCAGCTGGAAGGCGATCCATGGAGCGAGATCGAAGGCAAGTTCAAGGTCGGCGACCTCGTCAAGGGGACGGTGGCCAAGATCGCCTCGTTTGGCGCCTTCGTCAGCCTGGAAGGCGACATCGACGGCCTGATCCACATTTCCCAGCTCAGCGAGGATCACGTGGAGAAGGTCAAGGATGTGATCAAGGTCGGCGACGAAGTCGAAGCCCGGGTCATCAAGGTCGACAAGGTCGAGCGCCGCGTCGGACTCTCCGTCAAGGCGGTCGACTACACCGACGACCAGCTCAAGAAGGAAAGCCAGTCGTTCGAAAGCCTCCGTCCGTCGACCGAAATGGTCGGCCTCGAGCAGGCCTTCAACCTCGCCGCTGCCGCAGCCGAGGAGTGGAGCCCAAGCACCGAGGAGGACTGAAGCCAGCGCTTTAGCTAACCAATCACAAAGGCCGCGGAGCAATCCGCGGCCTTTTTTTGTGACCTCAGGGGCGTTTGTCCCTCAGGGTCGTTTATGCCCTCAGGGTCCTCCTAGCCTTTTGTGGAAAGCCGCGCCGGAGCGTGCCAAAGCATCGAGTCTAGCAGGCCCGGAGGGGCGCCGCCGGGGGCCAGCGCGCACGGAGTCCCGAATGAGCGTTCCTTCCTGCATTGCGGAGAGCCATCACGGGGCTCTGCCGCTGCGCCCATTGCGCGACGCTGCTGTGTTATGGCGCGGCGGGCTCCCTCGCTGGGGATGCGCGAGGGCGCCTCAATACCCGCGCCAAGCGGTGAAGGAGCAGGCGAGCACAAGGATACCGTAGACGAGGCCGGCGAGGCTGACGAGGCGCCAGCGGGAGGGCTTGGCGGTTGTCCAGGTGATGGCGTCGCGGAAGGTGTAGGGCATGCCGACCCAGAAGAGGCCGGCGATGATGATCGCGTAGGTGAAAATAGGAACCAGCAGGCGGGTCGCGGGATCCTTTAGGAAGGCGGCATCCAGCAGCGGTGCGGCGACCATGAGGGCAAGCAGGCCAAGGGCGCGCACGGCGAGAAATTCCTGCACGCCCGCAGCCACGGCAATGAAGACGATGGGGACGGCCAATTTGAGGGCGGGTTTGGCGTTGTTGAACTCGCCGAGGTCCATCGAGAGGGCGTGGAGAAACCCGCTGCCCGGCTCGGCGACCAGAAGCCAAAACCAGCCCATGCCGATGGCCAGAAGCAGCACGCCAAGTTGGTGCTGGCGGTGGAAGGTGCGCAGGAACGCCTGCACGGGCACCGGCTTGAGGAGCATGACGAGGTGGCAGGCGATGAGCCAGATGCCGAGGACCTTCCCCACTGTTGCGAGTGAGAGGGTTTCATAGACGTGCATGCCGCTCATGTGGTGTCTGGGGTACGCCAGCAGGGTGCGGCGGTAAAGCTTGGATTTGCAGCGCATCGCCGCTTGTCATGGGCGGCTGCCGGCGCTTCCATGGGCGGGCAAATGACGGGCGCGCCTGAAAGCATCAAACCGCGCCGCGCAGACTTCGGCGGTCGCGGTGCCGCGGAGGTTGCCGCCGGTCTGCGCCACCTCCCCGGGCTGGTGTTTTTTGACAGCGCGGGGAACCTGCCCGCCGAGAGCGGCCAGCCCATCAGCGTCATCGCCGCACGGCCAGAGCGGGTCATCACCGGCCAACTCCCCGAGGTCGGCGAGTTGCGCCGCGCCCTTGGCGCCAAGACCGGCGCAGACCGCGGGTTCCCCCTGGGCGGACTCTGCGGCGCCATCGATTACGACGGCAGCTTCACCTTCGGCGTCTACCCGGAGATGTTAGTCCAGGACGTCCAGACCGGCGACTGGTGGGAGGTCGGCGAGTTGTCCCGCGCATGGCGCGACCCGCGGGGTGAGGCGGCGGTGGATGTTGGCCCTTTCCAACAGGAAATGAGCCGCGCGGAGTTCATCGCTGCCGTCGAGCGTGCACAGGAGTACATCGCGGCGGGGGACATCTATCAGGTCAACCTGTCCCAGCGGTTCAGCGCGGCGGTGTCCGGCGGGAGCCTGTTTGGGTTGTATGAGGTTTTGCGAGACGCGTCGCCGGCGCCCTTGGCGGCGTGGCTGGCGTTGGGCGGGCGCGAGGTGCTATGTTCCTCGCCGGAGACGTTCTTGCGCCTGAGCGGGCGGGGGATTGAGACCCGGCCGGTCAAGGGGACGCGGCCGCGCTTTGCCGATCCGGAGGCCGACAGCCGCTCGGCCTACGAGTTGGTCACCTCTGAGAAGGAAATCGCCGAGTTGGTGATGATCACCGATCTGGAGCGCAACGACTTGGGCCAGGTGTGTGAGTTTGGCAGCGTGCGCGTCACCGACCTGCTGCGTGTCGAGCGGCTTGCCCAGGTCTATCACCTGGTCTCGACCGTCAGCGGGACGCTGCGCGAGGGCTTCGACCACCTCGATGCGCTGGCCGCCTGCTTCCCGGGTGGCAGCATCACCGGCGCGCCAAAAAAGCGCGCCATGGAGATCATCGCCGAGCTCGAACCGGTCCCGCGCGGCCTCTACACCGGTGCCGTCGGATACCTTGGCTACAATGGCGAGAGCCAGCTCAACATCGTCATCCGCTCGCTGGTGCGCGAGGCGGGACACCTCCACTACCATGTTGGCGCGGGTATCGTCGCGGATTCCAGCGCCGCTCTCGAGTACGAGGAAACCCTGCACAAGGCCGCCGGCATCCGCGCCGCAATCGGAAAATTCACCGGCGCGCACCCAGATTGACATGCCCCAGCCGCGCTTTCTCTACCTGCAGCTCCACCTGTTAGTCGCGCTGCTGGCCACCACGGCCATCTTTGGCCAGCTCATCTCGGTCTCCGCGGTGGCGCTGGTCATCTGGCGCACCGCGCTGGCCACCCTGGGCGCGGCGTTTCTCGTCGGCGTCGTGCTGCGGCGCAGCGTCCTGCCGCCGCGCGGGCGGCTCATCCAATTGTTGGGTGTGGGCGCCATCGTTGGCGTCCACTGGATCTGCTTTTTTGGTGCCATCCGGCTGGCCAACGTGTCGATTTGCCTGGCGGGCATGGCGACGATTTCGTTTTTCACGGCGTTCACCGAGCCGTTGTTGGAGAAGCGGCCGGTGCGGCCGTTGGAGGTGGCGCTTGGGGTGTTGGTCTTGATTGGCATCATCATTGTCGCCGGCTTTGAACGCGGACGGCTCGCCGGGCTGGCGGTGGCGTTGTTGGGCGCGCTGCTGGCGGCGATTTTTCCGGTGCTCAACCGGCGGCTCGTCAAGCAGGAGAAGATGGATCCGCTGGTGATGGTCACCTGGGAGATGGCCGGCGCGTGCGCGATCTGCCTGGCCGCCCTGCCATTGTTGGACGGCCCCGGCGCATGGGCGCGGCTCGTCGACCTGCAGCGCTTCGACTGGGTCTGGCTGTTATTGTTAGGCTGGCTGTGCACGGTGTTTGCCCACGCGTTCCACATCCACCTGCTGCGCCACCTGAGCGCGTACACGGGGAACCTGGCGCTGAACTTCGAGCCGGTTTACGGGATCACCGCGGCGGCATTGCTTTTCAGTGAGCACCGCACGCTGCACCCCGGATTTTTCGTCGGCACGGCGGCGATCCTGCTGGCCAACCTTGCCCACCCGCTGGTGCTTGGCCACCTGGCGCGGCGGCGGCGGCTGGCGGAGGTTTGAGTTTGTAGCGAGCTTCGCTACGAGCGGTTCAACCTCCCCATCAGCCTGGCAAGCTGGCGGTCGTGCCAGTGGGAAAGGGTAGCCAGAGCGGTGGTGGCGCCGATCAGAGCCATACACATGTCCTTCTGGGTGTCCCAGTTGTCGCCCTGGGTGCCGAGGAAGGCGTCGCTCGCCTCACCGCTCGTCAGGGCAACGAGCCACTCGACGAGTTCATAGACCGCACTGAAGGCCAGGCAGACGGAGACGACCAGGAAGGCGCGCCATGCGGCGGAGGCGATGACGTTCTTGCGGATGAAGATTTCCCGCGCGATCATGGCGGGAACAAAGCCTTGGGCGAAGTGGCCGAGGCGGTCGTATGGGTTGCGCGCGCTGTGGAAAAACTCGCCAACCCAGTCGCCTGCGGGAACCAGCGCATAGGTGTATTTGGCGCCGACGCAGAGGATCATCATGTGCAAGGCGATGAGCGTGTAGACCAAGGGGGTGAGCGGGAAGCGCCGACGGGTAGGCAGCAGGATCGCCAGGCCGATGAGAGCCGGAGTGACTTCCAGCCACCACGTCAGCCGGTCATGGGGCGCGATGCCCGACCAGGCGAGCACCGCTAGAACCAAAGCAAGGAGGACAGCAGGGAAAGCCGGCATGGAGCCACGATGCGCCGATTACCCGCTGATGGCAAAGGGTTTGGTTCAAACCCCAAGCCACCCGGGCAGCTGCGGGCGGGCATTTCTTAGCGTGGGTCCATCACCCGGCCCATGAATAGGACGGTGCCGGACTCGCGGTCGCGGATGGCGAAGAGGAAGGGCCGGTCAATGCGCAGGAGCTTTGGCTCCTCCGGCGCAACCATGGCGCCGAGTGTTTGGATGGTCACCGCCGTGGCCGCGGCTGCCTCGGTGCCCTTTTCGTTGACATCAATGAAGGCCTTGTGGATGACGGCGGAGAGGAAAAGCTCCTTGGCTTGCGGCGAGTCAGTGAGGGCGGTGAAGTCCGCCTGGCCCCGGGTGAACGCCATCGGCATGCCTAGTTTCTCCAGCGCTTCTTTAAGCAAGTAATCCGTCTCCATCTTGAACTTCGGCAGGTACAGATCGGTGGGCGTCGATTTGAGCGCCGCCGTCCAAGTCTTCCAGCAATCTGCCGTGAGGGATTTCTCAATGGCCGGCAGGCCGGCCGCGGTGTCGGGCAAAACCAGGGTCATCACCACGCTGGCACCCTCGTAGTTTAGCTCCACCACCTCAAAGCCGCTTCCTTTCTGCCGACCAACATGCACGAAGGGATCGTGCATCGTCGGGACTTTCACCTTTGTGCCGTCTGCCAGTTGGAAATCCTGCTCTTTGGTTAGGTCCTGTTCGAACGCCGCTGGCCACGCGGCTTTGAAGTAAATCGCGTTGGTGAGGACCAGCCGGGTGTTGGCATCGACCGAGCCGCTGGCCAACAGGTCCTTGATGCGGTCCTTGGTCTTCTCCTCCACCCAGCTGTTGATCTGCTTGCGGGCCGCGTCGGGCGCGGCGATGAAGTCCATCGGCGCAAGCTTCGCGTCGTAGTGCGGCTGAATGCTGGCGAGGAACTCCTTGCGCAGCGGCATGGACCTGTCGACCCACAACGCGTTGGCCACCGTCAGGGAAAACGGTTGGTCCGGCTGATTGAATTTCTTGCCCAGCGCGCCAAGAGCGGCATGCATCCGGGCGTTGGCCCAGGGCTTGCCGCCAGCCACCGGCACGTGCAGAACGTTGCGCATCTCCTCGGCGGTGGCACCCTTGGCCCCTTCCCACGTCATCCCCAGCGCGCTGGAAATACTGAAGGGCGAGAAAAACAGGTTCTTGGCCGGATTCCGGACTGCTAGATCCTGATAGAGATCGCCGGCAAATGCATTGTTGGCGAGCGCGGCGGCCGCGGGGTCGGTTGGCTCGGCAGCGGTACCTAGCAGGCTGGTGAGGAGCATGCTGGCGAGAAGTGCAGGTGTGGGTTTCATGAGTTTGTTAGTAGGACACGGCAGCCGGCTGGTTCTTGGGAAAAAACTCAAACCCCCGCGTCGGCCCACAAAAAACGGGCTCCCCATGAGGGAGCCCGCTTT
>JBILQA010000179.1:0-6218 GCA_044373535.1 Akkermansiaceae bacterium
GCTCAACGGCAACACCTTGCCGGAGGGAAACCAGTGGTCGCCAAAGTCGCTGCGCTGCTCGGGGTGGTAACAATAGACGTTGAGCTCACCCGGCGAGGCGCTCGATGCCTCCCCGCGCCAGTTCTCAAGACTCGCCATGAACTTGTTGCTCCCGTCCGCCCGCACCCCCGGGGTGGCAAACGCCAACCCCGGCGCCAGCGCCGCGAGAAAGCCACCATTGTGGCTCGAGCCAACCGGGTCAAAGCCTGCCTCGAACTTCGAGTAATAGCGCAAAAACACCGTGTCAAAACCCGCACCCAACTTCTTGACCAAGCCGTTGGCCACCTCCCCCGGTTGCTGTGGCACGCTCAGCTCCAATCCAAACGATCCGCTGTGGCGGTTCTCCGGCTCACGGGTGATCCGAATGTTCTGCGCCTGATACTCGTTATCCCACTTCTCCCGCGCCTCGCCTCCCTCAAACCCGTCATGGAAAATCACCGCAGGATCCGCCGCGATCCCTGCGTCCCCCGGATACTTGGCCGCCAAGCCAGCACCGCCCTCCGGCAAGCACCACGCGCTTGGAGACAACAGCAACCCGGCGAGCAGCGCCACGCGGCAATCCTGACGAAAGACGATGACCATCCCGCAAGCAAACCATCCTGCCGCGGCAACTCCAAGGCGCAATGGCCGCCGCCGCCCCTCGACTCTTATGCGCCGCGCATCAATGAGATCTCGGCGAGCGAGACCATCGCCTTGGCGATCGCTTCGCGGTCCCCCGCCTTGAGCAGCGCCACCGGGACGGCTCGATCCAGGGTGAACTTCCCCGAGCGCGTCCGGCGCAGACTGCTCAGGTGGCCTCCACAGCCAAGCAGCCCGCCAATATCGTGCGCGTAGGTACGCACGTAAAAACCCTTGGAGCAATTCACCACGAAGTCGACCTCCGGCAGCTCCGTGCGCGTGATCTTGTAGTTGGTAATGTAGACCGGACGCGGCGCGCGCTCGACCTCCACACCCTTGCGCGCCAGCTTGTAGAGCGGCACCCCGTCCATCTTGATCGCCGAAACCATCGGCGGAATCTGCTCAAACGGCCCGACAAACGTGTCAAACGCGCCGGCCAGCTGCGCGGCGCTCAGTGCAGGCACCTCGCGCTCCTCGATGACTTGGCCTTCCTTGTCCTGGGTCGAGGTCGTCGCCCCCAGCGTGAGCGTCCCCTCGTACTCCTTGTCCTCGCTCATCAAGAGGTCCTGAATCTTCGTCGCGCGGCCCACCACCAGCATCAGCAGCCCCGTGGCCATCGGGTCAAGCGTGCCGCAGTGGCCGATCTTCTTGATTCCAAGCGCGCGCCGCGCAATCGCCACCACGTCGTGCGAGGTCATACCACCGGCCTTATCAACGAGAAGAACCCCGCTGGGTCCTGAGAAATCCATGCTCATGTTTGTTTTTGGGAGATGCTAGAAATTGTTTGCCCGGTTTCGCTACGCCGGCGGCAGCGCCTGTTGGATGGCGGCAAGCACCAATTGTTTGGCGTGCTCAAGCGGTCCAGGCATGCGGATGCCCGCGGCCATGGCGTGGCCACCGCCGCCGAACTGGCTGCAGATGGAGCAGACATTCACGGCGGGATCCTTCGAGCGGGTCGAGACGCGGATTTGCCCATCCGGCAGCTCCTCGAAGAAAGCCGCCACGACAACGCCGTTGATGCCCCGGATGATATCGATAAGCCCCTCGCTGTCATCCGGCTGGAGGTCCAGCGCGGCGCGGGTCGCCTCGCTCATCTGCCAGTGGGCGATGCGACCGTCGGCGCTGCGCTCCAGCGTGTTGAGCAGCGCGCGCATCAGCTCGACGCGGCGAAACGGATGGTTGTCATACGTCAGCGAGTTGATCCGCCCAACGTCGAGCCCACGGCGCAGCAAGTCGGCGGCCATCTCATAGGTTGCCGCCGTCGTCCCGGAATACTGGAATGATCCGGTATCCGTCGACACCGCCACATAAATCGCGTCCCGGCTCTCGGGGCCCAGCGGAAGCCCCAAGGTTGTTAGCAGCTGATAGACGATCTGGCCCGTCGCCGGGCTCGAGGAGTCGACATGGTTGATATCGCCGTAGCCTGGGTTGGACAGGTGGTGGTCGATGTTGATCCAGAGCTTGGCGCGGGAGGTCGCGGCGAGCGCGCGGGCGCCGAGGCGCGGCTTGGCGGCGGTGTCCAAGGCGATGGCGACGTCGATGTCGAGCGGTTCGGCGGGCGGCACCTCAATGCGTTCGGAGCCGGGGAGGAAGGCGAGATTTTCCGGCAGGCCATCCTCGTTGATGAAGAAGACCGTCTTGCCGGCGCGCTGCAGGGCAATCCCCAATGCCAGTTGGGAGCCGATGGCATCGCCATCCGGACGCATGTGGCTAAGAACGGCGAAGCGCTGGTTCTGCGTGAAAATTTGGCCGATAGCGGCAAAGGATGGGTTCTCCGACATGGCAAGCTGCTAACTGGGAGGCGGAGCGTCCCCCTGCGGGCGAAGATGCACAAGGGGAAAACGCCGCGAATCACCCGCGCCCAACGAGCATGCAGCGCAGACTCATCCGCGGCGGGATTGCTCCTCAATGAAGATCTCCGCGAGGCGAAAGCTGCGCTTGGCCATCTCCCGGGCAGTGTTGTCATTGATCAGGGCAAGCCCCTCCTCGCTGACCTCACCGAGGTAGATCTTCCATGCGCGCTTGGAAACCTCCTCAGGATCAAGGGTAAGCCGCTCCGGGGCGGAGCCTCCGGCGGTCCCTTCGGGCTCTTCGCCACGGCCGCGGCGACGCCGCTTGTTGCGGCCCTTGCGGTGAGGTGCGCCGCTCTCGCCACCGCCGTCATCCTCGCCAACGGCGGATTCCCCGGGAAATCCCTCCCGCGGCCGGTGGTCGTCGGGCGCATCGGGCGCATCGGAGGCATCCGCCGCATCCCGCGCCGGACGGCTGCGGAGATCCCGGACATTGCCAACAGGCATTTGGCGCTCAGCACGTTCGGGCCTCTCGTGGCGCTCTTCGGGCGCGGGATGCCCGGTTGAAGATCCTTCCGGTTCGTCGGTCATAGCTTGGGGGGTTGAAAGTTGCCTTGAGCGCGCGGCAGGGGTCCGCACGGCACTCTTGGCTTGGCGCCGAACCTTCTGAACGGGCCGAGTGACTTGAGGCCCGCCGGAGACATCCGCTGCGGCGGGAATTTCATCGCTCATCATTGCACCCCCAACAAAGACGATCCACCGCGCCTGTCGAGGGATTTCCCCCAGAGCGGCTACTTGGTCCAGTTCGTGAGGTCGTCGCCGGTGCCTTCCACGCCATCCTCGCCAAAGCTCCAGAGGTCGAAATCCGACACATTGTTCACTCCCGGGCTGCGGTAGCGATAGGCACTACGCGCGCTGGTCTTGGAATCGATATTCTTGAACGGGTCAAGCACCGGACCGGTCCCGCCCCATCCCTGACTATTGGCTTGGCCAAGCTGCGACAGGAACACCTTGTCGCCATCCACCGCCCCCTGTGCGGGATAAAGTTCGGTGCGCAAGACGGTTGACGACTCGGCGCTCCCGTCGCCGGGCGGATACACCCCGTAGGTCGCCTTGTAGTTGTCCAGCGCGGCGGCCAACAGGGTGATCTGGGTGCGCGCCTTGGACTCATCCCGGATCCTGAGAACCAGCTGGATCCCCTTAATGCTCATGCCCATCAAGACCACGATGATGGCGATGACGACGAGCATCTCCACGAGGGTGAAGCCTGCGCGCAGGGAAGTCTGGCGGGTGATTTTCATGCGATCTTTGAGTCGGGCAGGCGCTTACGCCTGGTCCATGTTTTTGATGATCTCGATCAACGGCAGGAAGAGCGCAAAGACAACCGCGCCGACGACGAGCGCAAGAACCACGATCATGACCGGCTCAAGGATCGACGTGAGGGCGGTCACCGCGTTGTCGACCTCGTCGTCGTAGACGTCCGCCACCTTGAGCAACATCTCGGGCAGCTGGCCGGTTTCCTCGCCGACATCGACCATGCTGATGACCATCGCCGGGAAAACCTTGCTGGCGCTGAGCGGCGTGACGATCGACTCGCCCTCTTTGACGGCCTCGTGGACCTTGTCGATGGCATTGGAAATGATGACGTTGCCGGCGGTGTCACGGGTGATGTTGAGGGCCTGGAGGATCGGCACCCCGGAGGTCACCAAGGTGCCAAGCGTGCGCGCAAAGCGCGAAACGGCGCTTTTGCGCTGAATGTCGCCAAAGATCGGCAAGCGCAGTTTGAAGGCATCGATGTGCTCGCGCCCGCCTTTGGTCTTGCCCCACATGTTGAAGAGAATCGTCAGTGCGACGGCCAACAAAAATGTCCACGCCGCGTTGGGCAGAATGAACGGCGAGGCCAGGAAGAATTTCGAGAAGCCAAACACCACTTGGGAGATAAGCGGCAGCTTCAC
Organism: Akkermansiaceae bacterium; assembly: GCA_044373535.1. Taxonomy (GTDB): domain Bacteria; phylum Verrucomicrobiota; class Verrucomicrobiia; order Verrucomicrobiales; family Akkermansiaceae; genus JBILQA01. The sequence continues at coordinate 4,403 of JBILQA010000179.1, forward strand.
GCCCATGTCGCTGAACATCACCTCGAACTTCGGCACGATGACGAGCATCAGGAAGCTCATGATGCCGATGGCAATGAACATGACGATCACCGGATAGACCATGGCCGACACGATCTTGTTCTTGAGCTTGTTGGCCTTCTCCGCGTACTCCGCCAGGCGGGTAAGCACCACCTCAAGCACACCGCCGAGCTCGCCGGCCTTGACCATGTTGACGAAGAGCTTGTTGAACAAGCGTGGGTGCTGCGCCAAGCTTTCCGAGAACGTCGCGCCGCCCTGCACCGAGTCGGCCAGCGAGTTGATCGTGCTGCGCAACACCGGGTTGGGCTCCTGCTTGCCAAGGACGGTCAAGCCGCGCAAGAGCGGCAGGCCCGCATCAATGAGCGTGGCAAGCTGCCGGGTGAAGATCATCAGCACCTTCGGCTTAACCCGGCCGCCGGTGGCCTTGCGCGCCCGGGCCTTGCCCTTGACCGCGGCTCCCGCCTTGCCCTTGCCGCTTGCCAGCGATCCCTTGCCTTGCTCGACAATCTGGGTGGGAAACAGGTTTTGCCCCTTGATCTGCTGGATGGCGTCGGGTTCGGAACCCGCCTGGACGGTGCCGGTGGTTTGCTCGCCATTGGCGTTGAGCGCAGTATAAAGGTAAGTGGCCATGGATGGGTTTTAAACTCGAGTGAGAAAGGAATATCAAAATCGATTCCGGGGGGCAAGGATGGGCTGAAATCCGCTTGGCACGGCGGCTTAGGTGTATTTGAGGACTTCTTCGATGGTCGTCACGCCCTCGTAGATGTTGCGCAAGCCGTCCTCGCGCAGGGTGATCATTCCGAGCTCAATGGCTTTCTGCTTAATGACCACGGTTGGGGCGCGCTCGGTGATGAGCTCGCGGATCGGGTCGGTGATGTCGAGCAGCTCAAACAGGCCGATGCGGCCGCGGTAGCCGGATTGGCCGCACGCCTCGCACCCGCGGCCGGTGAAGAAACTCTTGTCGCCAAGCTCATGCGGCGAGACTCCCAGCTGGCTGAGAATCGCCTCACTCGGCTCATAGGCGCTGCGGCACTCCTTGCAGATGGTCCGCAGAAGCCGCTGGGCAAGAATCCCCTCCAATGATGCGGCGACCAAAAACGGCTCGGCTCCCATGTCGATGAGCCGCGTGATCGCCCCGGCCGCATCATTGGTGTGCAGGGTGGAGAGCACCAAGTGGCCGGTCAGCGAGGCCTGGATAGCGATTTGCGCTGTATCCAAATCACGCATTTCGCCGACCATGATCCGGTCCGGGTCCTGACGCAGGAAGGCACGCAGAATCCGCGGAAACGTTAGCCCGATGCTCTCCTGGACGGGAATCTGGATGATCCCGTCGATGTCATATTCCACCGGGTCCTCAGCGGTCAGCAACTTGGAGTCAATCGTGTTGATCTCGCGCAAGGCCGCGTAAAGCGTTGTCGTCTTCCCCGCGCCGGTTGGCCCGGTGACGATGAAAATCCCGTTGGGCTTTTGAATCGTCTCGCGCACATAGCTGTCGACGTGCTTTGGCAAACCGAGCGCATCAAGGTCGAGGTTGACCGCCGAACGGTCCAACACGCGCAGCACGATGCTTTCCCCGTGCTGGGTCGGCAGTGAGGAGACGCGCATGTCCACGCTCTTCTCGCCCACCTGTTTGACGATTCGCCCGTCCTGCGGGATCCGCCGCTCCGCGATGTTCAAATTGGCCATCACTTTGATGCGCGAGAGAATCGGCAACGCCAAGTGCAGCGGCGGCGGCGCCATCTCGTAAAGCGAGCCGTCCACACGGTAGCGAATCTTGAAATCCCTCTCAAATGGCTCG
>JBILQA010000180.1:0-6210 GCA_044373535.1 Akkermansiaceae bacterium
ATGGGTGCTTATTGTATTGCCGCGCATGGTCATTGGTATCACGCCCATAGTGGGTGATCTCATAAACCGCGGCGTCTCCGGGCATCCGCCAGCCAGAATAGGTCCAGAACTTCGTCCCGCCGCCGACCGGTTCCGCATGCTCCGAACGGATTCTGAAGTTCACCGGGCCATCATAATTGGTGGCCGGCTGGTGGGGCCGCCACAGCTTCACTTGCAGAGTGGCATTGACCTCGTAAACGGTTGAAGAGGGCACGGCGTCATAGGCACCGGTGGTCCAGTTATGGTTATAAACCGTCACCGCGGGCAAGGTTTTGCCGCGATACGGAATCACCTGGGTCATCACGGCGTAAGGAACATCCTCCTTGCCCGAAACATAGAAGGGCGTGCGCGGCGCCGGGGAGGTCGCGGGCTTGTCCAAACGCACGGTGGTTGGAAAGCTATCCGCATCGGCCTGATCGATGAGGCATGCGCCGAACTGGAGGATCTGCAAGTCAACTGAGGCGTCCTGCGACTCCTTGGTGCCAAAACTCACATGGTGCTTCGAGGCCTGGTTGGACGCGCTGGCCGTCGCCAGTTTGTAGGTATTGAAAGACGCCTTGATATCTTCTGTGCCCATTTGGCGCCCGAGGCTGCCCACCGTCACGGCCGCCTTGAGCAACTCGAAGAAGTTCGGGTCACGGTCAATCGGCACGTTGGCTAAAGTGGAGATGCTGCCATTGGGACGAGCCTGGGTGTATACCCAAACACCCTCGGAGTGATCCCAGCGCAGTCCAAAGTATTTCTCCGCCTTCGCCGCGATCTTCGAGTCAAGTGGCTGAGTATCTTTTGGAGTAGCCACATACTGAAGGCGCTCAAGTGCGAACCTGCGGTAGACCATGGGGCCCTGAGTATTGGCGCTAAAGGCCTGAATATCCGGATTGATCAGGTCATCGCTGCCGAAGGCATCGTTGCCACCCATGTTCGCGGCAAGCTTGACTCTTGGGCGGCTAGGATCCGGCCGATACGAGGGCGCATCAAGATCCCGGGTAAAATGCGTCAGGAACGGCAGGGTATCATCGGGCAACGAATTGGCCTTCCAAAAGCTGAGGAGATCCTGACGGTTCAAAAAGCCGTTGTCGTTGGCGAACATTTTTTGCCAACCCGCGCCCGCCGTGCGTTGAAGATAAGTATTATTGGCTGCCGGATCAGCGGTCCACTGGTGACGCCAGCGGGCAAGCAAATCAATGCGCGCAGTCGTCATGCTCGGCAGGACCGATAGATCGGCGAAGGCTAAGTTCCCCTTGTCGCCAAGTTCCTCCGCGGTCGGGCCGTTCGTGCTTGGCAGCCCCGCCACGTTGACGTCGAGCATCCCGGAGGTGTCGTAAAGGTTATAGGCGTAGCGTCCGAGGACGAACTCCGGATTCGGCGCGCCACCGCTGAGCTTCTCGCGGCGCAGGTCATCCTTATAGGCGATCGGGTTGCCGCCATTGCGGGCCAGATAAATCCAGCGTGGCACCGTCGAGGAGCTGAACGAGGCCGATGGAGCCAAGAACTTTGGGGCCTGCCACTGGGCGGGGGCAAATGGCGTCGTCCCGCTGTCGGTTCCAACCGACGAACTGCGGACCGGCGGCGTCTTGCCTGCCAGCGCCGGCCAGCTGTGGAATGGCAAGCTTGGCTGGCTTTGCTTGACGAGCACATTGGTCCCTGGCGCACCTGAAAGCACAGACGAGGTGACGAGCATCCCTTGGCGATTGCCCGTCAGGTCATAGACCCGATAGGTGCTGTTGTCGGTCCGCTTGGTCTCAACCACGCTGGCTGACCCACGGCCCATCTCGTCCGCCAGGTCCCCAAGCATGATCTCAAAGGCCGTCTGGGCAAGCGCCTCGCTTTGATGCGCGGCAACCTCGTTGGCGGTCTTCTGGGTCGACTGACCGACAAGCAACAAGAGCGCCACGGTCACCACGGTGAGCATGGCGATAAGGCTGATGACAATCACCAAAGCCACACCGGACTTGGCGGCGATTTGCCGGGAATAAATAGTACCTTTCATGACACAGTGGGGCTTCGCAGGGAGATGCAGCGCTGATAGACGCGGACGTGGCGCAGGGGTGCGCGAGGGACTTCGGAGGCGGGGATGCGGTCAAGCAGCTCGCGCTCGGCCATGGACCACTCGGCGAGCGGGAGTTTGCCGTCGACGGCATCGGTGAACTCGGTGGCAATGCGCTCGCGCTGGGCGTCGGTGAGCATGCGGCTGCGGTAGGGTTCAAGGACGACCAGGGTGACGACAACGGCGTCAACAGTCTTGAAGTCCGCAGGAATAATGGTGGTGGGCACGCCGGTACCGCCTTTGAGGATGACGCCGTACTCGACGCGGATGATGCCTGGGACCAGGGTGCGGAACCAATCGGCGGGCAGGTCGGCCGGGCCGGTGGCGGGCATTTCAAAGAGCTTAAGGGTGCCCTTGGCCGGGTCGGGCGCGGTTCCGGAAGGACCAAACTGGTAGCCGCTGGACGCCTGAGCAAACTTGCTGTTCTCGACGCGGTAGTGGACGGTGGAGACTTGGCGGTCGGCGGTGGTGGCCAGGAGCGGGTAGCCGGGGCGGATGGTCATGAGGACCAACTCGTCATTGCCGGCCTTGTTCGCGCCGCTGCTGGCGGTTTGCTTGACGATGCGCACGGTCGACTCGTCGCGCGAAAGTCGCTGGCTCAGGTCATAGGCGATCTGGTCAAAGGTCGTCATGGCGATTTTGTCCGTGGCGATGCGCGAGCTGGTCACGGCGATCTGCTCAAGCGCGCGGCGGCTGATCTCCACGGTGATGGTCATGACCACCGCCAAGAGGGCGATGACCACCAGCAATTCAGTGAGGGTGAACCCGCGGGCCGGCCGCGGTAATCCTGAGTCGGAAGTTTTCATTTCAAGGAGAAGCTGTTGAGGAGTTCCACCGAGCCTTGCTCGCTGCCGACCTTGGCCCTCGCCGGCCAAACGAACCGGGTGTGGACGTGCACCAGATTGGTCACGCCCGCGTCCGGGTAATAGTTGAGGGTGGCCTTGAAGAAGGCGCCCTTCTGGTCGTCCATCTTGACGCCTTCAGCGTCAAAGAAGATCTCCGCGGTCGTCGCCTTGGGCGGATTGACCGGCGGGGCGATCTTGAGCAGCCCGCTTTCTTTGCGCGCGTTGGTCAGCGCCCCGCGCAGATCCGTCACGGCCGTTTCGGCCAGCGTCAGCGCTTGGATTTTCCGGCTGTTTTCCGCGCCGCGGCTGCTGCTGAAGGCCACCGAGCCGACAATGACGCCCAGCGCAATGGCCAGCACCCCGATGGCGATGACCACCTCCACCAAGGTGAATCCCCTGCGCCCGGCGCGTCTCTTCTGTGCGATGTTCCTCATCGGATGTAGCTGATTGGATTTCCTGAAAGCCCGCGGACCTGCACGGCCGCGAGGTCACCATCGACCAGCTTGCCCGTGCGCCCGTGCACCCCTTGCAGGCCAATCTCGCTGATCATCTTCAACGGCCCGCTGGGCAGCGGAAACCCAGTGGGGTCATTGACCATGTAAACCTCCCCCGAGGGCTTGAAAATCAGCACTCCGCCGGCCTTCATCCGGTCTTCGGTTGGCACCTGCGGACGGCTCGCAAACGCTTCCAGATCCTCACGCACCTTGACCATCTCGAGCACCACCTTGCGCCGGAACTCCACCGGCGCCGTGTTGGTCCCGTCCGTCGACTGATAAAACTTCAGCACCGTGTTGGCGCTGCTGTCCGCTGCGGTCTCCATCTTCATCCACACCATCCGGTTGCGCGCCGTGGCAAAGGTCTGCGCCAATCCGATGCTCGATGACAACCGGTCAGACCCCGAAATCGTCCGCATCCCCGCGGTCGAAAATGACCTCCCCACCAAGCTCAGCAAGATCACCATGATCGCCACCACCACGAGCATCTCCACCAGCGTGAAGCCCCGTCTCATCCCTCCCCGAGCCCGGGCACCTGCCCCCACGATGTATTTACAATTCATCACGATTCAGTGGTAACCGCTCGGGCACGTTTTCGGCGAATGCCTAGACGCGAAGCGATTGTCCATTCTGCGAAAACTCTCCCCAGCCGATCCGCCCGGTCACGCCAGCAACTGGCTGATGACCCGCGCGGGCTCCACGCCGGTGAGCTTCTGCTCGAGCCCCTGGGAGCGCACCGTAAAGCGTTCGTGGTCAAACCCGAGCAGCTTGAGGATCGTCGCGTGGAAATCGCGCACGTGCACCGGATCCTTGGCGATGTTGTAGGAAAAGTCATCCGTCTCGCCGTGGATGTGGCCGCTGTTGGAGCCGCCGCCCGCCATCCACATCGTGAAACAACGCGGGTGGTGGTCGCGCCCGTAGTTCTCCCGGCTCAGCCCGCCCTGGCTGTAAATCGTCCGCCCAAACTCCCCACCCCAGATGACCAGCGTATCCTCTAACATCCCGCGCTGCTTCAGGTCGGTCAGCAGCCCGTAGGTCGCCTGGTCGAGGTCGCCGCACTGGAAGCGCATCCGGCCTGTTAGGTTCGCGTGGTGGTCCCAGTTGTTATGATAGATTTGGACGAAGCGCACGCCGCGCTCGGTCATGCGGCGGGCGAGGAGCATGCTGTGTGCGAGGGAGCCGGGTTTTTTGACCTCGTCGCCGTAGAGCTTGAGGACGCTCTCGGGCTCGCCCTTGGTGTCGGTGAGCTCCGGGACGCTGCTCTGCATGCGGAAGGCCATCTCGTACTGGGAGATGCGGGTGTGGGTCTCGGGGTCGCCAACGAGCTTGTGGTTGATGCTGTTAAGGCGGTTGATGGCGTCCAGGCTGGCGCGGCGCACCTCGCTGGAGACCCCGTTGGGGTTGCGCAGGAAGAGGATCGGATCCTCCGCCGCGCGGAACGCCACGCCCGCGTGCTCGCCGGGCAAAAACCCCGACGACCACAGCCGCCCGGAGATCGCCTGGTTCTGGTCGTTGTTGGTTGCCCGCGCCACCATGACCACAAATGACGGCAAGTCGGAATTCACCGACCCAAGGCCGTAGGAAATCCACGACCCCAGGCACGGCCGCCCGGTGACCATGTTGCCCGTCTGCATCGCCGTGATGGCCGGCTCGTGGTTGATCGCCTCGGTGTGCATCGAGCGGATAAAGCACATCTCGTCGACGCACTTCGACGTCCACGGCAGCAGTTCGCTCACCCACATCCCGCTCTTCCCGTGCTGCTTGAACGCGTACTTCGACGGCGCGATGGGAAACCGCGACTGGCCGCTCGTCATCGTTGTTAGCCGCTGCCCCTGGCGGACGGAATCGGGTAGGTCCTTGTCGTAGTACTCCGCCATCTTCGGCTTGTAGTCGTAGAGGTCCATCTGCGACGGGCCGCCGACCATGTGCAGATAGATCACCCGCTTCGCCTTGGGCGCGAAGTGGTTCAACTGCCGGCCCAGCCCGCCCGCCCCGGGGGGCTCGATGAGCGTGCTCGCTCCGGACTCGCCCAGCAACGACGCGAGCGCCGCCATCCCCAGCGCGTTGCGGCCGCGGGCAAGGAACTGGCGGCGGGTTTCCGCGCGGACGTAGTCTTCAAATGGCTGCATGGGAATGTTGGGTTGGGTTGTTAGCCGGGCCGGTCACTTGGCGAGCACCTCGTCGAGGTTCATGAGCTGGTTGGCCACCAAGGTCCAAGCGGCGAGCTCGGCGGGCGCGATGGCCGCGTCGACGGGCGACATGCCGATCTTGATCAGGCTCGCCGCAGCCTTCGGGTCAGCACCATAGAACCCGCGCATCTCCTTGAGGCTGGCGCTCACGACGTCCCTCTCCTCGGGCCGCAAGCTGCGCGCAATCAACCGCATGGTCATGAAATCAATCCGCGCCGCATCGCTGCCGTCCGCCGGATTCGCATGAATCGCGCGCTGCGCCAAGTTGCGCGCCGCCTCGGCAAGCTGCGGGTCGTTCAGGCTCGCCAGCGCCTGCAGCGGTGTGTTGCCCCGCTCGCGCTGGATCGTGCACGTCTCGCGGCTTGGCGCGTTGAACACATCCATCGCCGCCGGCGGCGCCGCGCGCTTCCAGAACGTGTACAAGCTGCGCCGATACAGCGAGGCGTCGCGGTCGCGCTTGTAGTTGCGCGTGTTGCTCTCAAACATCGCCACCGCCTCCCAGACCCCGTCGGGCTGGTAGGGCTTCACGCTCGGTCCGCCGAGCTTCGCAACCAACAGGCCGCTGGTTGCCAGCGCGCCGTCGCGGATCATCTCCA
>JBILQA010000181.1:0-6198 GCA_044373535.1 Akkermansiaceae bacterium
TGCCTGACGCCCGAGCAGGCGGCGATGGGGATCAAGATCGAGATCTATCTGTTATCGTCCGGGCTCAAGGTGCTGTTGGACGGAAGCCGCCTGCGTCCGCACGTCAAGGCGGTGTTTGGCTGCGAGTTCGGGGAGGACAGCGAGGGTCGGATCAGTTTCCCCAAGCGCACGATCTCGCACACGACCAAGACGCAATACTTGTTCCGCATCAACAAGGGGATGTTACGCGAGGAGGATGACGTCAACGACCACATGCCGCCGGAGCTGCGGCCAGTGCCCTTCAGGAACATGATCTATGTTGGAGACGGGCCCACCGATGTGCCGTGCTTCACGGTCATGAAGAAAAACGGCGGCCATTCGGTGGCGGTTTACAATCCTGACGACGCGAGTGGGCGCAGCTTCCGCAAGTGCTACCAACTCTGCACCCACGCGGACCGCGTCAAGCACATTGCCCCGGCCGACTACCGGGAGGGCAGCCACCTGTGGTTGTTGTTGGAGCAGATGGTGTGCGAGACCGCGGAGGGCATCATGCGCCGTGCGCTTGAGGAGCGCGAACAGGGGACGGTCGCGGCGCCAACATTTTGATGAGATTTCACCCGGAAAGAACGACCTTTTGAGCAGCACGGTATCAGGCAAACGGCATTATCATTTCATCGGAATCTGCGGCACGGCGATGGGTTCGGTGGCGGCAGCCATGCAGGCGCGCGGCTACGTGGTTAGCGGCTCGGACCGCAACGTCTACCCGCCGATGTCAACCTTCCTGGAAGGCCAGGGGATCAAGCTCACAGAAGGCTTCGCCGCGGCGAACATTCCCGCGGATGCGGATGTCATCGTGGTCGGCAACGCCATCAGCCGCGGCAACGAGGAGGCTGAGGCGGTGCTCGACCGGAAGCTGTTATATGTTTCGCTGCCCGAGGTGATGAAGGAGGTGTTCCTGCGCGGCCGGCGCAACCTGGTTGTTTCCGGCACCCACGGCAAGACCACCACCACGGCCATCCTTGCATGGATCCTCAAGGCCGCCGGCCATGATCCAAGCCACATGATTGGCGGCCTGCCGCTCAACCTCGGCAGGGGCGCGGCCTTCACTGACTCCGCCTTCACGGTGTTGGAGGGCGACGAGTACGACACGGCGTTTTTCGACAAGCGCTCAAAGTTCCTCCACTACCTCCCGGAGGTCGTCGTGATGAACAACATCGAGTTTGACCACGCCGACATCTACGCGTCCATCGACGAGATCAAGCTGAGCTTCCGCCGCCTGCTCAATATCGTCCCGCGTTCCGGCATGGCGTTCATCAATGGCGACGACGCTAACTGTTTGGACGTGGCCATCGGTGCGATCGCTCCGGTGCGCAGTGTGGGAATGGGAGCTGGCTGCGATGTGGTCATCGGGGACATCGAGTACATTCCGTCGGGAAGCTCGTTTTCCTTGGAGGGCGAGCGCTACACAGTGCCGATGGTTGGGGAGTTCAATGTGCGCAATGCGGCGATGGCGGTGTGCACGGCGCGCTTCGTTGGCCTGACGCCGGATGAGATCCGCGCGGGGCTAACAACATTTTTGGGGGTGGCGCGGCGCCAGGAGCTGCGAGGCGAGGCCGGGGGCGTGAAGGTGATAGACGACTTCGCGCACCATCCGACAGCGATTGCCCAGGCGGTGCGCGGGTTGCGCCAGCGCTACCCTGGGTCGCGCCTGTGGGTCCTGTTTGAGGCGCGCTCCAACACGACGCGGCGCAATGTTTTCCAGCACGAGCTGGCGGCGGCGCTGGCCGAGGCGGACTTTGCGGTCATCCCGAATGTTCCCGACGCGGAGAAGGTTGCGCCCGGCGATCGGCTTGACCCGCAGCGTCTTGTCGCCGAGATCGGCGAGCTTGGCGGCAAGGGCTGGTACCTCCCCGGGGTCGAGGAGATTGTTGCGCTGGTTGGCGCCGACGCGCAGGCCGGCGACGTCGTCGCGGTGCTCAGCAACGGCGGCTTCGGCGGGATCCACCAGAAGCTGCTCGACCGGCTGGCGCGATAGTCAAGGTGGCCGCGAGCAGCGGCGGAGCCTAACGGGCCATGTTCTTTTTCAGGTCGGCGATGACGCCGAGGTCGTCGAGGGTAGCGGTATTGCCGGTGACTTCGCCGGTGGCGACGAGCTCCTTGAGGAGGCGGCGCATGATCTTCCCTGAGCGGGTCTTGGGCAACGAGGGGGTGAAGAAGATGTCGTCGGGCTTGGCGATGGCGCCGATGACCTTGCCGACATGGTTGCGTAGCTCATCGCGCAGCGGCTCGGAAACCGTCGCGCCTTCCTTGAGGATGACGAAGGCAACCACGGCCTGCCCCTTGATTTCGTGGGGCCTTCCAACGACCGCGGCCTCGGCCACCGCCCAGTGGGCCGCCAGCGCGCTTTCCACCTCGGCGGTGCCGAGGCGGTGGCCCGAGACGTTGAGAACGTCGTCCAGGCGCCCAACAATCCAGAAGTTCCCCTGCGGGTCGCGGCGCGCGCCGTCACCAGCGGTGTACTGTCCTGGGTAGTCCATCCAGTAGGTTTTCTTGAAGCGCTTCTTGTCGCCATGGATGCCGCGCAGCATCGAGGGCCATGGCTTGCGGATGACAAGCCGGCCACCCTCGTTGGGGGCGCACTCGTTGCCCTCCTCATCAAGGATGGCTGCGTCCACGCCAAAGAACGGCAGCGTCGCCGTGCCGGGCTCGGTGGGCGTGCAGCCGGGCAGCGGCGAGATCATGATTGCCCCGGTCTCGGTTTGCCACCAGGTGTCGACAATCGGGCAGCGGCCGCCGCCGATCATGTCGCGGTACCACATCCAGGCCTCCGGGTTGATCGGTTCTCCAACAGTCCCCAGCAGCCGCAGGGACGACAGGTCGTGCTTCTCCGGGAAGTGGTTGCCCGCCTTGATGAAGGCGCGGATGGCCGTCGGCGCGGTGTAGAAAATCGTCACGCCGTACTCCTCGATCATCTGCCAGAAGCGGCCAAAGTCCGGGTGGTTGGGCGCGCCCTCGTACATGAGCTGGGTTGCCCCGTTAGAGAGGGGTCCGTAGACGATGTACGAGTGTCCAGTGATCCAGCCGACATCGGCGGTACACCAGTAGATGTCCTCGTCGCGCATGTCGAAGATGTACTTACAGGTCGTGTAGGTGCCGACGAGGTAGCCGCCCGAGGTGTGGAGGATGCCCTTGGGTTTGCCGGTTGAGCCGGAGGTGTAGAGGATGAAGAGCGGGTGCTCGGCATCGAAGGCCTTGGCGCTGTGGGCACTTGAGGCCTTGGCCAACTCCTCGTCCCAGTAGCTGTCGCGTCCCGCCTGCATGGCCACGGCTGCGCCGGTGCGGCGGTGGACAAGAACGCTGGTGACGCCGGCGAATTTGCACAGCGCCTCATCGACGGTTTCCTTGAGGGCCACCACCTTGCCGCGGCGCCAGCTGCCGTCTGCGGTGATGACGATCTTCGCGCCGGAGTCCTCCAAACGGTCAACGATGGAGTCCGCCGAGAAGCCGCCAAAAACCACCGAGTGGACCGCGCCGATGCGCGCGCAGGCAAGCATGGCGATGACCGCCTCGGGCACCATCGGCATGTAGATGAGCACGCGGTCCTTGGGCTTCACTCCGCGGGCTTCGAGCACGTTGGCCAAGCGGCAGATCTCGCGGTGGAGCTGCAGGTAGGTTAGCGTGCGCTTTTCTCCCGGCTCGCCCTCCCAGATGAGGGCCGCCTTGTTGCGCCGCGGACCGTCAAGGTGGCGGTCAACGCAGTTCTCACAAACGTTAAGTTTGGCGCCGGCGAACCAGCGCGCGTCGGGTGCCTGCCACTCGAGGACGCTTTGCCAGGGCTCGCGCCACTTCAGGTCGCTGGCCTCGCGCGCCCAGAAGACGTCCGGGCGCTCGATCGACTCCGCATACATCCGCTTGTAATCGGCCATGCTGCCGACGCGGGCGGCCGCTGCGAACTCGCGGGATGGCTTGAAGGACGGGTTGTTGAGGGGATGGCTTTCGATCGTTTCACTCATGGCGCGGGCAGGTATGCTAGCCGCCCGGGCGTGTTGGACAATCTTACTTTTTCCGCGGTCCGCGGGGCGGCGGCCGGCGCTCGCCGCGTGGCCGGGTCTTTTTGGCGGCCACCGGGTTGGTTAGAAGCAGCGGCACCTCGTCGGGCTCGAGCAGGCGGAATTTTCCGGGCTCGATTTCCGTGTCGATGAACGAGCCGATGCGCAGGCGCAGCAGCTTGGTGACCTTGAAGCCAAGCGCCTCGAGCATCACGCGGATCTGGCGTTTCTTCCCTTGGACAAGGACGATGCGCATGCGCCGCGCGCTGGTGCGGCGCACCGACTTGGCGCTCATCTTCCCGTCCGGGGTATAGATTCCGGTGACCAACTGCTCTAGCAGCTGGTTGGTGAACGCCTGGTTGACCGTCACGACGTACTCCTTCTCGATTTTCTTCGACGGGTGGGCGAGGCTCTGGGCGAGCTCGCCGTCGTTTGTCAGGATGAGGATCCCCTCGCTGTCCATGTCGAGGCGGCCGACGTGGTTGAGGTGTTGGAGGGTCGGCGGAAGGATCGAGTAGATGGTGTCGCGGTGCAGCTCATCCTGCTTGGAGCAGACCAGGCCGCGCGGCTTGTTGAAGACGATGGTGGTGAAAACCCGCGCTTGGATGCGCTTGCCGTCGACCTTGACGAAGTCGCGTTCCGTGACGCGGGTCCCGGGATTGAGGCAAGGCTCGCCGTTGATGATGACGCGGCCCTCCTGGATCAGGGCGTCACAGCCGCGGCGCGACCCGATGCCGCTGCTGGCGAGGAACTTGTTGAGGCGGGTGCCTTCAGGGGCGGAGGACATGGCAAGGCGGGTAAAAACAGAAAAGGCGCAGGCCACCGAGGCCTGCGCTCACAAAGGGAATCAATTGCCCGCAGGATGCGGACTACTCGGCTGGCTTGGTCTTCGGCAGGCCGATTGGGCTGCGTCCGGCCTTCCAAGCGCCACGCTCACGGAGCAGCTTGATGCGCTCAAAACGCTTGAGAACCGAACGTGTGCCGCCGGCGGTGCCGCTGGCTTTGAGGGTGCTGTGCTTGGACATGGCTGGTAAAAGTTGGTGGATTACGATCGCGGGCGCGCAAGCTAGGAGGGCCGTGCGGGAATTGCAACCGGAAAATCAGGGTGCCGGCGCGGCGGCGCTGATCTTTGCGCGGCTAGATCATGCCGAGCTTCATTTTCCCCTCCTCGGAGATCATTTCCTGGTTCCACATCGGCTCCCAGACGAGGTCAACCCGCGCCTCGTCAATGCCCGCGAGGGTCATGAGCTTCGCCTGGGCGTCCGCGGCGATGACCGGTCCCATGCCGCAACCGGGGGCGGTGAGCGTCATTTTCACGTTGGCGATGGTCTTGCCATCCTCCTCGGTTAGGGTGCAGTCATAGACTAGGCCAAGGTTGACGATGTCGACGGGAATTTCCGGGTCAAAAACGCCCTTGAGCTGGCCCCAGACCTGTTCCTCAAGCGGCGCGTCGCTGAGGACGGCCGCGGCCTGTTTTTTTTCGTCAGGGTCGATGCCCAGCGCGTCGGCGTCCTTCGCGGAGATCCGCGCCAAGCCCGAGGAGGTGGCCACCGTGAAGGTCCCGCCCAGCGTCTGGGTGATGACCACCGGGGTGCCCAGCGGCAGGCTGATGGCGTCCCCGGAGGGGATCTGGATGGCTTCGACTTCGCGGGAAAGGATGATGTCCATGGGTCTGGTATAGTTAGAAGTTGCTAGAAAACAGCAGGCGCGCTCAGGAGTCGAGCGGGACGATGCGGATTTTTCCCGCCGGCTGGGCCATCGCCTGGGTAAGGGTTGGCGCTTGGGAGGCTCCCGGAGTGGCAGCCGCCGGCTGTCCAAGGGCGCTTTGCAGGGCGCCTTCGACGAGCTGGCCGCAATGGATTTTCATGGGTGGCAGGGGGCCGAGGTCGCCGGTTAGGTCGTCGGCGCGCAGGAGGCGCGCCTGTTCGAGGGTTTTGCCACGCAGCAGCTCGGTGGCCATGGAGGCGACGGCGACGGCGGTTTGGCAGCCGAAGGATTGGAATGACGCGCGGTCAATCACCTTGTGGCCGTCCTTTTCCGTGAATTTCAGCCACAGGCGCAACATGTCGCCGCAGTCCGCAGAGCCCATGGTGCCGACCGCGTCGGCATCGGTCATTTCGCCCTGGTTTTGCGGATCCGCCAGAGCGTCACGCATTTTCCCTTCGAAGTC
>JBILQA010000182.1:0-6150 GCA_044373535.1 Akkermansiaceae bacterium
TCACCGTCCTTGGCCTCACCGTCCTTGGCCTCACCGTCCTTGGCCTCACCGTCCTTGGCCTCGCCGTCCTTGGCCTCACCGTCCTTGGCCTCACCGTCCTTGGCCTCACCGTCCTTGGCATTGGCCTCCTCGGCCTTCTGCTTGTCCAACTGCTCTTGGATCGCCTTCTGCTCTTCCAGCGCATCCTTGAGATCCTTAAGGGCCTTGCCGACCGCTTCCGCGTCCTTCTCGGCCTTGGCATCGCCCTTCGGCGGTGCCGGGCGGTTCACCAGGGAATAGGCCGTTTGCGGCTCGGCCGGCTCGCCTTCCTTCGGCTTGCCCTTCTTCATCTTAAGCTCCATCTCAAGCCGCGCGGCACCCACCAAAGCCTCCAGCGCCGCAGCCTGGTGCTTGAGTCCCGCGTTGAAATCCATCGCCTGGTTGCTCCCGCGCCCGGGTGCCACCGACTTCGCCGGGCTCAGCGCCTTGGCCGACTTGCCGGCCTCCTTGGCCGCCGTGGCCATCAGTTCATCAAACTTCGGCCCAAGGATTTGCGCGATCGGCGAGGCGGCCATCGCCTGGATGTTCTCCACGTTCTCCGTCTGCCGCGCGACCAGGTCGTCAAGCGAGCCGGACTTCTGCCGCAGCGACATGCGCAGGGTGTCGCGGTAAATCTGCCGCTGCAGCTCAAGCGGATTGACCTTCTTCACCTCGCCCGGCGCGCCCTTGGCCTCCTCCTCCTTCTCGCCCGCCAGGGCGTCGGCTGGATCGTCAGGAATCTCAATGATGAGCGGCTCGGAGGAACCCACCCCGGGGCCATCAATGTCATTCGCGTCGCGCGCCTCAAACACCACCACCAACATGTCCATCGGCTTTGCCACCAAATCCCCCAACGGCAGCACCCAGTTGCCCTCGCTCTCAAGCGTCAGCGGCTTGAACTTCGCCAAGCGCTGCGGCGCGCCCTCCTCGGCACCCACAATGTAGTAACGCACCGAAACCTCCGCCAGGCCGATGTCGTCGCTGGCCCGGTAGTTGACTGATAGGACGTCCTTGCTGCTCTTCAGGTCGCTCGCGTTGTTCTCGACAACCTCCATGACCGGCGGCTTGTCCAACAACGCGACGACTTGTTGGGCTTCCTCCTCCACCTTGTAGACGCCCTTGGTGTCATACACATCGAGGTGATAGCCAAAAGTCCGCGGCACCGCGCCAAGGTCAATTCGCCAGACCCGCGGGTCGGCCGGGTCGGCCTTGAGCTCAACCGGCTCGCGGTTGTTGTCAAAAACCATCCGCACACCCGCAGGCTTACGGTCAAACTTCACCGCGTAGCCAAGCTTGCTGGCGCGCAGCAGAGTGAAGCTCGGCATGCTCTCCACCCGCTCGGCATGTCCGGTGTAGCTGGGCGGCACGATGCGGTGCTCGTAGCCGGTTAGAACCGGAATGCTGCGCAATTCCAACGCCAGCGGCGCGGAAACCCCGTCCGCCCCGCCGCGCGCTGTCGCCACCGTTGGCGCCGCAATCCCGTCGGGAAACTCCGCGCTGAACGTGCCGTCCGCAGCCACCGCAACCACCTTGCTCTGGCCATTGGCCAGCGAAAAATCGATCTTCGCGGGGATCCGCCCATGGACCCTCCCGCTCACAGAAAACGCCTCACCCTTGGCCGGCATGGCCGCCGGGGCCGCCAAGGCCAGCTGCGTGTACGGCTGCGCATCCCATGGCATGAGCATCCGCGCGAACGGACGCAGTCCTTCAAGCGCCACCAGGCCCACGGCCAACAAAACCACCGTTGTCGCGGCTCCAACCAAAATCTTGCCCGGCCACGGATGCCGCGGCTCGGCCAAACCAACCAACCGCTCGGCCTCGTCATGCAGCCGCTTGAACATCACCTCCTCGGCAGGATTTGACGCCGCCACACCGGCAAACTCCGCCGAGGTGGAAATCACATAGCCGCCCGGCAGCGCCGCCTGCGCGTCCATCGCGGCTAAAAGCGCACGCCGGTCCGCGCGGCGAAAGCTCTTGGTGGCCGCACAGACCGCCCAGGCCATCACCGCCGCGGTCACCCCAAAGGCCAGCCAGCGCCAGGCGCCATCCAACACCAGCGCGCTGTCGAGCCACGCGGCAAGCGCCAAGGGCGAAACCACCGCCAGCAATGCCAACGCTGCCCAGCGCGCGATGCGTGCCCCGCGGGCAAGCTTGGAGTGTTTGCGGACCTGCTGATTGAATGCGCTATTCATGCTTTGACCCTCGTGTTTGCCATCACCGGCTCGACTAGCAGCAACATCGCCGCCAGGGCCAGGCACAGCTTCCATGCCAGCCCACCCTCATCCATATTCCCTTCCCAGCGCACCGCCGCCTCGGTCCCCGCCTGGCGCAGGCTCTCCAGCCGCTGCAGCGCGACTGTCTGGGCGTAGCTGTCTAACACCGACTCGGTCGGCGGGAAATTCACCGCCACGCGGGTCGCGGCCGAGCCATCCTCGAACGCCAGATCGAAGATTCCCGGAGTCGGGAAGGTCACCGCCACGTTGCCTTTCGGGTCCACGCCAAGCAACTCGGCGCCCACGCGGACTTTCTTGCCGGCATCGGCCGGGTCCAGCGTGAGGGTGCCGCGCTCGCCCGCGAGGAAGGGCTCGTCGGCAGGCGCAAAAGCCTCAAGCCCAAGCGCGCGCGCCGCCAGCAAGTGCATCCCGGGAACAAACAACGGCGGATCCGCCGCCCAGTCGCTCCAGCCGCGGTCGGCCGTCGTGTTGACAAAATACGCCCGCCCGGGGCCAACCAAGCGCTCGGCAATCAGCGGCTTGGCATCGGAAAAATACGCCAGCGCCTTGGCCCCCTTGACGAGCTCAAGCGCGCTGCGGCTGCGCAACTTCACCGTGGCAAGCTGGCGCCGCGTCTGCGCGTCAAGCCCGCCCCACAGCGCGTGGCGCTCGTCGATGTTAGCCATCGCCTGTTTGAGCGTGAGCTCCTCGCCTGCCCCGATGGCCACCGGCAACAACGGGCCAAACGCCGCCTGATAGGCATCCGGCTTGAGCTCCGGGCCGGAGAAAAACACCACCGCCCCACCGCGCGCCGTGAGCGCCTCGGCGAGCCTCCCGAGCTCCGCGGGAACCACCGCGGTGGCCGGCACAAACAACAGCCTCGGCGCCCCCGGATTCTCAAGCTCGCCAAGCGCTGCGGCAACCGTCCCGGCTGTTAGCAGCCGCGGTTGGAAGCGCGACTCGGAATGGGTCTCGCCCGCAAACGTCGGCTGCAGCGCCGCGCTCAAATGATACGACGCCTGGTCGTAAAGGTGCTCGACGGCCTTCTCCGTGGCTTCCGCCTCCGGCAGCGGCGCGCCGCGGCGGAAATTCCGCGGCTCCACCGCCGCTGGCTCGGCGGCCGCCTGGCCAACCTCGCCGCGCGGCTCGTAGAGCCACACCGGGATCGGGTCCTGCGGGACAAACACATCATACGCCGTGTTGTCCGGCGCCAGCGCGTCCTCCTCGGCCAGCACCAGCTTGCGCGACACCCACTTCTCCTTGGCCCCTTCACGGGTCAGCCGCGAGGCAATCTGCCCAGGCGCGATCGTGAAGACTTCCGACTTGCCGTTCTCGATCATCTCCACCGGTCCGCCGGTCCCGTCGTTGAATGCGTAAAGACCAATGTCGGTGGCACCCGCGGCTAACACCGAAACAGTTACTCCGCGGTTGAGCGCCTTCTGCGGGCCCACCTTGTCCAAACGCAGCTCGATGTTGGACGGCAGCGCCAGTTGGTCGACGCCCGAGAACGCGCTGCGCTGAAAATCGCTGATGAGGTGCATCACCTTCGGGTGGTCATCGGGCATCTCGGCCAACAAGCGCACGCCCTCGCGCATCTCGCCCACTAGGCGGTTGCTGGCCGCTCCGGGCACCAGCTTCTCAACCCGCGCCAGCGCCTCCGCCGGGCCCTCCCACTGCGGCCGGTAGCCCCCAAGCGGCGACGGCACAATGGCCACCTTCGAACTTGGATCCAGCGCCTCAAGCGCCTCCACCAGCCGCCCGTGCGCATCCTCCCACACCGGCTTGCCGCCCTCCCGCGCGTTCATGCTCCCAGACACGTCAACCAAGAACACCGCGTACGCATGGGTGCCACCACTGCCTAACAACGGAAGCAGCAGCCGCCCGAAGCCCAGCGCCAACAACAGCAATATCAAACAACGCAGCAGCAACAGCGGCCAGTTGACAATCTTGCGCGGCGTGCGCGACGTCTGCCGCGCCGCCAGCATCAAGTGCAGCGAGCTGACCTTGGCGCGCTTGCGCACCCGCCCCAACCGCAGGTGGACCCACAGCGGCGCGGCGATCGCCACGATCCCCAGGGAAAACAACAGCGTGTTGAGAAGCGTCATCTTTCGGAAGTGTTAGAGCTGCTCGCGTTGCGCGAGGTAGCGGTGGAGCGCCACGTCGAGTGGCTCGTCGGTGACGATCCGGCAGTACTGGGCCTCAAGGCCGTGGCAGAGGTCCTCCATGTTTGTTAGAAACTCGCCGAGCCGCGTGGCGTAGTCGCGGCGCATCTGGGCGCCGTCGACGACCATCTCGATGCCCGTTTCGCTGTCCTCGAGGACCCACTCGCCGTCATAGTTGGGGTTCATCTCCTCGGGGCTGAGGAGGTGGAAGACGAGCACGTCGAGGTCGCGGAAGCGGAGTTCCTCCAGGAACTTGCGTCCCTCGGCCGGGTCAAACAGGCCGTCGGTGATGACCACCGCGAGCGAGCGCTGGCGGCACTCCTCGGCAAAGGCGGATAGATCGCCAAGGCTGCTTGCCTTGCCGTCCGCCACGGTGGTTCCAAGGGTGTGGAAGATCCGGTCAATGTGGTCGGGCCGGGTGCTTGGCGGCAGCATCACCGGCCGCTCGTCGCGCCCGATGATGGTCAGCCCGGGGGCGTCCATCTGCGCCAGCATCAGCGAGGCCAGGCACGCGGCTAACAGGCGGGCGTAGGCAAACTTGTTGGTCGCCCCGGTGCCGAAGTCCATCGAGCTGCTGGCGTCCAAAAACAGATAGCCGCGAAAGTTCGTCTCGTGGCGGAACTGGCGGATGAAAAGATGGTCGCTGCGCGCCCACACCTTCCAGTCGACATCCTTGAGCGCGTCGCCGGGCATGTACGGCCGGTAGGCGACAAACTCCTGGCTCACCCCGCGCAGCGCGCTGCGGTGCTGGCCTTGGAGGAACCCGTTGACCAGGTGGCGCGCGCCGAGCGACAGGTCATCAATGGCCTGCAGCAGGGTGTCGTCAATTTGCAAGGGTGGCGAATGCATGCGCTGGGGGCGGTTTTCAGCGTCTCTCGGTCACCGCGGCATACACCATCTCTAGCAGCTCGTCGGTGCCCACGCCCTTGGTGCGCGCCTTGAAGCTGGGGAGAATCCGGTGGCTGAGCACCTCGCGGGCGACGGCGCGCACGCCGGCGAAGTCCGCGCACGGGCGGCCCGACATGGCGGCGCGGCCCTTGGCGCCAAGGATGAGATACTGCGAGGCGCGCGGTCCCGCCCCCCAGCGGAGAAGCTCGCCGAGGCCCGCCGGGCAGTTGGGCGTGCCGGGACGCGTTGCCGCGGTTAGGCGCACGGCGTAGTCAACCACGTCGCGCGACACCGGGATGGCGCGCACGCCCTGTTGGATGCGCATGAGGTCCTCGCCGCTGACCACCGAGCGCAGCTCAGGGCGCTTGTTGCCGGTGGTCTCCGTGACCACCTGGATTTCCTCCTCGACGGTTGGATAGCCCATCTCGATGGAGAGCATGAACCGGTCCGCGGCGGCTTCCGGCAGCGGATAGGTCCCTTCCTGCTCGATCGGGTTCTGGGTGGCGAACACGTGGAACGGCCGCGGCAGTTCGCGGGTCACCCCGCCAATGGTCACCTGGCGCTCCTGCATCGTCTGCAGCATCGCCGCCTGCGTGCGCGGCGGCGTGCGGTTGATTTCGTCGGCTAGCAGAAGGTTGGTGAACACCGGCCCCTCAAGGAAGCGCCGCTCGCGTTGGCCCGTGGCCGTGTCTTCCTGGATGATGTCCGTGCCGGTGATGTCGGAGGGCATCAGGTCGGGCGTGAACTGGATACGGTTGAAGCCAAGGTCGAGCGAGTCGGAAAGCGAGCGGATCAAGAGCGTCTTGGCCAGCCCCGGCACCCCGGTGAGCAACGCGTGCTCGCCGCACACCAGCGCCAGCAGCACGTCT
>JBILQA010000183.1:0-6125 GCA_044373535.1 Akkermansiaceae bacterium
TCCAGACCGTGCGCGAGCGCTTCACCAGCGAGAAGGACGCCGTGCGCAAGGCCATCACCGGCCTCGAGGACGGCATCAGCGCCAAGCGCGAAAGGTGGAACGAAACCTTCCTTGCCCGCTTTGAGGTCCAGAAGCGCAAGGATGCCGACGCGGAGCTGCCCGGCCTAACTGCCCAGCAGCAGGCCGAGCTGAAAAAATCCATCACCGAGGCGACGGCTCCCTTCACCGAGAGGCTGGCGGTCGTCGAGCAACAGTTAGCCGAGGCCACGCCGCAGTCCGTCACGGTGCAGGGCGAGCTGACCTATTGGCAGACCGAGTTTGAGCGCGAGCTCAATGGCCAGCGCTCAGGCCTCGCCGGCGAGGGGCCGCGCGCCCGCTCGATCCGCGCCGACCAGCTTGAGCCGCGCCGCGAGGAGTCACGCCGGCTCGCCGGCCTGCTCGACCACCTGTCGTCCGAGAAAGCCTCGCTGGAAAGCCGCACCCGCGAGGCCGAGGCTGCCGCCATCGCTGCCTTTGACGTGCGCCTGCAGGATATTGAGCGCACCAACCAAGTGGAGGTCGACCGGGTGGCCGCCCTCAAACAGCGCGTCGAAGAGGATCAGGCGGAGGTTTTCGTTACCCAACAGAACGCTCTGCGCGAGACGATCAAGACCGAGATCGACACCCGCCTCAAGGAGCTTGAGCGCGCTCAGGGCGAACTTGCCGCCGTCGCCGACGACGAGCGCAAGCAGCTTGACGCGATTGCGGCCGAGCCGCGCAAGGACATCCTCACCCAGACCCTGGCCCTCCACAGCGTCTTTGATAGCGGCGACCAGGCCGGCATGTTTGCCTTGAGCACCTACGTGGTGCTCACCCTCCTGTTCATGCTCGTGGATACCATCCCGCTCATCGTCAAATTCTTCTGCAAGCCAGGCCCCTACGACAACCTGCTCGACCGCGACGAGGTGCTGTTTGACTCCGACCACCGCGCCTTCCTCGCCAGCAACCGCCGCTACGTGCAGCAGTTGGCGGCGGGCAACCTAACAGGGGTGACGCGCAACAAGCCGCTTGAGCACGCCCTGATCAACGGCGTGGAGCACACCCGTGCGGCGCGCGAGTTCATTGACTCGCTTATTGAAATGGAGAAGTCCTTCGCCGAGCGCATGCGCATGGAGGAGGAAGAGGCGGGCTACCAGAACCCGGAGAAGCTCAAGGCGCTGGAGGAGATGAAGGCGCGCTTCTATCAATCCCTGCACCAGCGCATGGAGGGGTTCTTCAGCCGGCCGGAACTTCCGGCCGGCTGAGCGGGGGAGTTAAAACTCGTCCTCCTCTTCGCCGGGCACCGGCGGGATGAGGTCCTCGCGCATGAGCAGGCGCTCGATGCTCAGGTCCTCTAGCAGGTCCGCGGGGGTGTCGCGGATGATCGCCGCATAGGGGGTGAGCCGGTCGAGTTCGGCAATGGCGCAGTGGACCATGGAGGAGACAATGTCCGGGTCGTACTTTTCCCGCTCAAACAGGTTGGTCAGGCGGAACATCAATTGGGAGCGGTCGATGTCATACTCGGCGCTGCCGAGCGTGAGTTGCTTGTTAGCCCGGGCCAGCAGCTCAAGGAGCATCCCGAGGCGGTCCTCGTCGATCTCCATGGGGGTCTCGGTGACGACGCTCAAGGCGTTGAGCTCGGGGAAGGCCTGGGCGTGGAGGTGGATGCGGGTGTGGTGGGCCTCAAAGCCGGTGCGCAGCACATCGCGGCCTTCTACGAGCTCGCACTGCCATCCTTGGCGGCCAAAGGTGTCTAGCACGGACTGGATCTGGATGGAAGGTGGGCGCATGGTGGAGGTGGGCTGGGTGGAGGTGGGTTGTTAGCGGTGGTTGGATTCGGCGCCCTGGAGACGGCCGGCGAGTGCGGCCTTGAGAAGCGCGCGCTGGCCGTGGCGCAGGGGCCGGAGCGTCAGGTGGACGCCTGAGGACTTTTCACGGTTGAAGTGGAGAGTCAATCGGGAGTCGGTGCAGTCAAGGGCGTGGATTTGCTGCCAGGCGATGAGCTGCATGCGCGCGGCGGGCTTCCAGAGCGGAAGGATTTCCAGCCCCAAAGGGGTTAGGATCAGATAGGCGTGGCGGGTGCAGTGGATGGCCAGCTTGGCGAGGATCCAGGTAAGAGCCGCGGGCAGAAGGGCCCAGACCGCGGGCGGGCCCAGCCCGTCGCTGTCTGGCACCCAACGAATGAATAACAGAGCCAGGGTTGCCGTGAGGCAGGTGGCGGCGGCAATCCAGAGCGGCGCGGCCTGGCCGGCGCGGGTGAAGCGGATTTCCTTGGCGCCGGCACTCACAGTTAGGCAATCCCGCTGGAGAACAGTTTCCCCGCCAGCCCGAGGGCAGCGCAGCCGGCAAGGGTGGTGATGACGCCGATCTTGAAGCGCTCCATGGCGAGCCAAGCGCCCAGCGCGAGGGCTGCTATGAAGTAATCGATGCGGCCGCTTTCCGGACGAATCGCATGGATGGCAAACCAGAGCGCGAGGTTGAGGATCACGCCGACGACGGCGGCGGTGATGGCTGTGAGTGCGCGGGTCAGCGCCGGACGCGAGCGCAGGCTGTCGACGTGGGGAGCGCCGAGGAAGACAAACAGAAAGCAGGGGAGGAAGGTGACCCAGGTGGTGATGGCCGCGCCGAGGGTGCCGGCAAGCAGCGGGTGGAGCGAGCCGGGATTCTGCCAGGCTCCAACAAAACCAACAAACTGGAGGACCATGATGAGTGGTCCCGGGGTGGTTTCGGCCAGTCCGAGGCCGGTCATCATCTGGGTTTGGGCAAGCCAGCCGTGGTTTTCCACGGCCTGTTGGGCGACGTAGGGCAGCACCGCGTAGGCGCCGCCAAAGGTGACAAGCGCGGCCTTGCTGAAAAACAGCCCTTCCTGGAAAAAGATGCTTCCGCGGCCAAACAGCAGCGCGGCTAACAAGACAGGCAGCCACCATAACAGCAGGCACAGGCCAGCAACGCGCAGGGCGCGCAGCGGCGAGGCGCGCACCGCCGCGGGCAGCATGACGGCATCCTCGTCGGAGAAGCCAGCGCTTGGGCCGTGGCCATGACCGGCGGGGAATTGCCGCGGGGCGAAGTGGTGGCCGAGCAAACCGATGAGCGCCGCGCTGGCGATGATGAGGACGAAGTTGACCTGGAAGAAGAAGATCGCGCTGAAGGCGGCGGCGGCGATGCCCCAGAGGGCCGGGGTTTTCAGCGCCTTGGAGCCGATCCTGCGGCCTGCGGAAAGGACAATGGCAATGACCGCCGCGGTGAGTCCGTAAAACAGCCCCGCGATCCACAGAATGTCGCCGCCGGCCATGTAGAGCCAGCTCAGGCCAAACAAAATGAACACCGAGGGCAGCACAAACAGCGCGCCCGCCGCAATTCCACCCTTGGCCCCGTGCAGGCGCCAGCCAAGATAGGTCGCCAATTGTTGGGCCTCGGGCCCGGGCAGCAGCATGCAGAAGTTCAGGGCGTGGAGGAAATGCCCCTCGCCCAGCCAGCGCCGCCTCTCGACCAGCTCGCGGTGCATGAGGGCAATCTGCCCGGCCGGTCCGCCAAAGCTGATCCACCCGAGTTTCCACCAGAACCTGAGCGCTTCGGCAAATGCTGGAGCCGATTGCTGGGCGGGGGCGGTTGGATCCTCCAAGGCGTTCATGAGTGGAACCAGCCTGCCGGCGGGGCGATGACCTGCAACTTGTCGATGCGGGCAAAGTGGGCGTCGGAGGTGAGCACGGCGGCATTCAAGCGCAGGGCGCTGGCGGCGATGAGGGCATCGGCACCGGGAATGATCATCCCTTGACGGTCCAGCGCCCAAGCCAAATCGGTTGCCTCCTGCCACAGACGCCCGTCCGCAGGCACGTTGAGCATCACGTCCATGAAGGTGCCCAACGCCGCGCGCAGGCGCAGTGAGCGGATTCCGCGCAAAACCTCCAGGCGCACCATGCCGCAAACCGCCAGGTCGCGGCGCCCGGCCCAAGCGTGCAAGATCGCCGCCGGGTCCCTGCGGTGCCTCAGCAGGTCGATGTAGACGTTGCTGTCTACGAGGATGTTACTTGCTTCCATAGGATGCCGCTTGCTCGGCCACGCGCCGCGCGATGGGGTCATAGCCAGGCTCAACGGCATCCGCGAGTTCCTCCGGAGTCATCCCCAGGCCCTTGCTGCCAAGCTCATGAAAGCGGGTCCGGCGGTCCATCTCACGCAGCGCCATTTCCACCGCCTCGGTCTTGGTCTCACACCCGTAGGCAGCCATGACGCGCAGCAGCAGCTCCTCGTCAATATGCATCGTCATCTTCATGCCATACACGATATGGCACAACCCTCGGCCCGTCCAATGGTTTTTCCCCAGCCACGGCCGCTTGCGGTTGACCTTTTCCGGGCGTAAGAAGTCGCCGTGTCATTTCAACTGGTAAGCGACTACAAGCCGATGGGGGATCAGGCCCAGGCGATTGCCAAGCTCCACAAGAGCTTGGAGGCGGGCAACCGGCACCAGACGCTGCTGGGCGTCACCGGGTCGGGGAAGACCTTCACCATGGCCAACCTCATTGCCATGGCCGGGCGCCCGACCCTGATCATGAGCCACAACAAGACCCTGGCCGCCCAGCTCTACTCCGAGTTCAAAAACTTCTTCCCCAACAACGCGGTCGAATACTTCGTGAGCTATTTCGACTTCTACCAGCCCGAGGCCTACATCCCGCGCACCGACACCTACATTGAGAAGGACAGCTCGATCAACGAGGAGATCGAGCGCCTGCGCCTGAGCACCATGGGCTCGCTGCTCACCCGCGAGGACACCATCGTCATCGCCTCGGTGAGCTGCATCTACGGCCTGGGCTCGCCCGAGGACTATCAGAACATGATGATCCCGGTGTGGACCGGCAAGGAGACGCGCCGCGACGAGTTGCTAGAGGGGCTTGTTGGCCTGCTGTTTGAGCGCAACGACATTGCCTTCGGGCGCGGCAAGTTCCGGGTGCGCGGCGACGTGGTGGAAGTCCACCCGGCCTATCTGGAGGACACCGCGGTGCGGATCGAGTTTTTCGGCGACGAGATTGAGCGCATCACGACGATCCACACGCTCACCGGGGCGGTCATCGAGCGGGTTGAGAGCTACACGTTCTTCCCGGCCAAACAGTTTGTCACGTCCGGCGACAAGATGAAGCGCGCGATGTTGAGATTCAGAAGGAGGCCAACGAGTGCGTGGCCGAGTTCGAGCGCCAGGGCCGGCTCATCGAGGCCCAGCGGCTGCGCATGCGCACCGACTACGACATCGAGATGATGCGCGAGATGGGGTTCTGCCAGGGGATTGAGAACTACTCGCGCCACCTAACGGGCCGGCCGCCGGGTGCGCGGCCGTACACCTTGTTGGACTTCTTTCCGAAGGATTTTCTCTTGATGATTGACGAGAGCCACGCGTCGATTCCGCAGATTGGCGGGATGTACGAGGGCGACCGCAGCCGCAAGACGGTGCTGGTGGACCATGGCTTCCGGCTGCCAAGCGCGCTGGACAACCGGCCGCTGAAGTTCCCGGAGTTCATGGAGTTGACCGGCCAGCGCCTCTATGTGAGTGCCACACCCGGCGTCTTTGAAATCGCCAACTCGCGCCCCGATGTGAAGGGCTACATCGACGTCAAGGCCACCCGCGCGGAAGGCATGTCGCCGCTGCGCCTGCGCGATCTCAATGTGATTCCCAGCGGCTCGGCGCAAAGCGTCGAGGACTTCGACCCGAGCAAGCGCGGCACTCCGCTGGTGGTCGAACAAATCATCCGTCCGACAGGGCTGTTGGACCCGGTTCTAACGCTGCGCCCGCTCAAGGGCCAGATCGACGAAACCATCGAGCGCTGCCGCCAGCGCGTCGAGCTCGGCCAGCGGGTGTTGGTCATCACGCTAACCAAGAGGACCGCCGAGGACCTAACAGGCTACCTGAACGGCGTCGGCTTGAAGGTGCGCTACATCCACGCGGACATCGACGCGATTGAGCGGGTGGAGATATTGCGCGAGCTGCGCCGGGGCGAGTTTGATATCTTGGTGGGGATCAACCTGTTGCGCGAGGGGCTGGATTTGCCGGAGGTGTCGCTGGTGTGCATCTTGGACGCGGACAAGGAGGGGTTTTTGCGCAACGAGACGAGCCTCATCCA
>JBILQA010000184.1:0-6122 GCA_044373535.1 Akkermansiaceae bacterium
CGGCTCGTAGTCGGCATAGTCATAGTCCTCGGAGTGATAGGGCTCGCGCCGATATTGCTGGCGCCAGTAGGCGTCTTCCTCGCTAGGGTTGACGCTCTCAGCGATGCCGTGGCCGGCGGCGCCGCCCGCAATGGCTCCAATGACCCCGCCGATGGCCATGCCCAGCGGCCCGCCAGCCGCGCCAATGGCCGCCCCGGCCGCCGCGCCTCCCACCGCCCCAAGGCCGGTGCCAAGCGGATGGGTTCCACTCACCACCTCGTCCACATCCTCCGAACCCCGTGGGGCACGCTCGATTTCCCAGTTAGGGGCGGGCGCGGGCTCCGGGCGCAAGCCTCCTTCCGGCTTCTGGCCCGGGGTCTGGCCCGGGGTCTGGCCCGGGGTCTGGCCCGGGGTCTGGCCCGGGGTCTGGCCCGGGGTCTGGCCCGGGGTCTGGCCCGGGGTCTGGTCCGGGGTCTGGCCCGGGGTCGGGCGCCGCGGCTCTTGGGACATGTCATCGCGTAGATTCATGATTGGAGTTTTAGCGGATCGCGTGCCGGGTGGTTGCTGTGCCCCCCGGTGATGGGTTGAAGGTGTTGACTGGCGAGGCATTAGCAAGCCCGTGCGGGAGCGCACCGGCGGCTCATGCAGCGAGGCGGCGCGCCGCGCTGAGTGCAAAAGTCTCCGGCGCGTCTCAGACTGCAATCCGCCGCTGGATTTTCTGCGTTCTCATCGGGCGCTGCGCCCGCTAGGGTGACTGCGCCCCTATGAGCGACCTCGACCTGCCCTGGCTGGCAACCGCCTCGAAAAAATGCCGTTACCTCGTGGCCGTCTCCGGCGGGGCGGACTCCGTGGCGCTGCTCCACCTGCTTGTCATGCATGGCTTTGGCCAATTGATCGTTTGCCACCTTGACCATGGGCTGCGGGGACGGGAGTCGACCCGGGACGCAGCCTTCGTCGCGCGCCTGGCGCAGTCCCTCGGGCTGCCCTGCGCGCTTGGCGC
This sequence comes from Akkermansiaceae bacterium, assembly GCA_044373535.1. GTDB lineage: Bacteria > Verrucomicrobiota > Verrucomicrobiia > Verrucomicrobiales > Akkermansiaceae > JBILQA01. Next base: position 980 of record JBILQA010000184.1, read on the forward strand.
GGTGCAGGTGAGGGACTTGGCCAAGGAGCGCGGCAGCTCGCTGGAGGTCACCGCGCGGGACGAACGCCACCGCTGGTTTGCCCAAGCCTCCGTCCTGCACCGCGCCCCGCGGGTCATCCTCGGCCACCACGCCGACGACCAGTGCGAGACGATCCTTTTCAATCTCTGCCGCGGGTCGGCCGGCCTCAAGGGGATGAGCGTGGAGAGCCGCCACCGCGTCGGTAGGCGTGACCTCACCTTTTTCCGGCCCCTGCTCCACCTGCGCCACGCGCAGCTGCTGGATTTCCTCGCCGAGCGCGGCTTGCCGCACCGCGAGGACGCCAGCAACAACCTGCCGTTCACCCCGCGCAACCGCCTCCGGCATGAAGCCATCCCGCTCCTGCGGGAAATCTGTGGCCGCGATGTCACCCCGCAAATCCTGCGTGCCGCCACCCTGCAAGACGAGCAGGCGCAGGCCATCGCCGCTTTGGCCGCCCACTCCGACGCGCTCGACCCGCAGGGGCGCCTGCACTTGCCAAGCGTCACGGCTCTGCCACGCGCAATCCAGCGCCAGTTGCTCCATGAGTTTTTGACCCGCCAGGGGGTCGCTGCGGCAGACCACGCGCTGCTCGACCGCGCACTTGAGCTCCTCGCCGGGCGCGGCCCGGCAAAGCTCAACCTGGCCGACGGACGGTTCCTTCGCCGACGCGAACGGCGCGCATTTGTCGAGTGAGCTCAGTCGCTGGGCTTCGTCGATAGAGCCCTGGTGATCCACCGGGCTGGCGAGGCGGCCCGCTCCGCCGCCGGCGCGATGGTGCGGATTTTTAGTGAGGCGGTGGCCTGCTGAGGGCAAAAGGCGCAGCAGGGAGAAGTTCGCCCTTTTTTGTTGCCCCCCACCGGGCTATCTCCCAGCGCGATGACCGTTGAACTGATTCGAGCCGCCCTGGGACAAGTCCGCTATCCGGGGTTTTCGCGCGACATTGTCTCCTTTGGCCTGGTGAAGGACATCACCCTTGATGGCGACGCGGTGCAGGTGCGCCTGGAGATCCAGACGCGCGACGCCAAGGTGCCCGAGCAGATCTTCAAGGACTGCCATGCGGTGCTCGACGGGCTGCCGGATGTGGCCAGTGTGAAGATCGACATCGATGTGCGCGATCCGCAGAACGCCGCCGCCGCGGGTGGGGACGCGGGTGTGGGTAAGTCCTCGATCCCCGGGGTCAAGCGCGTCATTGCCGTGGCCTCAGGCAAAGGCGGCGTAGGCAAGTCGACCGTGGCGGCAAATCTCGCCGTCGCCCTGGCCGCCACCGGCGCCAAGGTGGGACTCTGCGACTGCGACCTCTATGGACCGTCCATCGCCCACATGTTCGGCACCACCGAGCGCCCGCTGGCCACCGAGGAGGGCGACATCATCCCCATTCAGGCCCACGGGCTGAAGCTCATGTCGATGGGCTTCCTGCTCGAGGAGCGCTCGCCCGTCATCGTGCGCGGGCCAATGGCAACACGCTACACCCAACAATTCCTGCGCCAGGTCGCTTGGGAGGATCTCGACTATCTGATCTTGGACATGCCTCCGGGGACCGGTGACATCCAACTAACCATCGTGCAAACCGTGGCGGTGGACGGCGCGGTGGTGGTGACCACGCCGCAGGAGGTGGCGCTGATCGATGCGCGCAAAGCGGTTGGCATGTTCGCCAAAGTCAACGTGCGCATCCTCGGCGTCGTTGAGAACATGGCCTGGTTTGAATGCGCGCACGGCACGCGCTACCCGATCTTTGGTGAGGGCGGCGGCGCGCGCGAGGCCGCGGCCATGAAGGTGCCCCTGCTCGGGCAGATCCCGCTCGACATCGAAACCCGCAAGCGCGCCGACGCGGGAACCCCGGTGGCGCTACTCCCCGCTGCGGAGCATGCCGTTTCCGCCGCCTTCCACCAGATCGCCGCGGCGCTGCGCGCGGCGGTGCCGGTCGGTTAGGACCTGCGCGGATGAAAAAAAGGCCGCGCGCCCCGCGTGGGGCGTGCGGCCGATGAATCAATCCGCGGCGCTCAGCTGCAGCATCCGCCGCCGCCGCCGCCGCCGCAGCAGCCACCCTCGGCCGGGGCCATGTCTTCCTCGGTTGGCACGCGGCCAAGCTCAAGGGTGGTGGAAATGTAGCGGCCAATGAGGCTCTGGACACTCTGAAGTTCGCGCTGGGCGTCGAGGAAGTCCTTGGCGATCTCGTTGTTGAGGAGCGCCTCGCGAGCCGCCTCGAAGTCGGCGATCTCTTTTGGACTCAGCTGCATGCCGGCCTGCTGCTTTTGCTGCAGGGTTTCGCCTTGGTAGTGGACATCCTGGTATTGCTTGCGCGCGCTTTCGTCTTCAAGAAAGCGTTCGACCTGTCCAAAGAGGACAAGGAACTCTGGATCATCGGCGATTGCCGCGCACAGGTCTTTGGTCTTATTCAGGACACTTGAGGATTCAGCGGTAAGGGCCATGGCGCCTAGGTAGACCGACTTGCCGCGGATGGCAAATGCGAAGTCGGTGATTTCTCGCGCTTCCGGGAGATCCTCACCGGCCCATGAGCGCCTTGACCATGTTTGGCTCAACGCTGAAGGTGAGCGTCCCGGACGGGCGCGGCTTCTGGCCCTCATCAACTTGGTACTCAAAGGCTTTCACCGGTTGGACCCCTTCCACCTCGGAGAGCAGGTAGACGCGGATGGTCATCGCCTCCTTGCCGGTTGCACCGGCCAGCGGGGTGATGGTCCACTGGAGCTCGTTGCCGCCCGCCTTGACTCCGCCGATGACGATGTCCGCCTCGCGGTTGTTGACCACGCGGTGGTTGCTGAGCTTGTTGACCTGCACCCGGACGTCGCGGCCCGGCGCGTAGATATAGACCTTGGCGAGAAACTGCGGCTGACCAACCGCTGGCGGCGGCGCGGGAAGCTCCCCGTCGGGCTGGAAATCCGCCGTCTCATCAAGATATCCGTGTTTGCCGGCAGCAATCTCGGCGCGCTCGGCCGGCAGGCCCGCAAGACTCACAAAGTCCGCTGAGTCGTACTTCCAAGTGCTGCCCTCCTGGACAAAGGAAACCACGTAGAGGTTGTCGGTCGGCTCGCCCCCGACGCCAAAGTCCACCTTGCCGAAATAGACAAGCTTGGCCGTGGGGCCCTTCTGCTTGGCGCTCACGCACTTTAAGCCGGCCAGCGCGGGCGGGGCCGCCGGCAGCTCAAAGACTCCCGCCGGATAGGCGCGACGCTCGGAGACCAACCGGTTACGCACCTGCGCCTGCCGGTGGCTCGCCGTCACCGCCTGCCAGACAGCCACGTTGCGCGTCATCAGCGCGCTGCGCCACTGGCCGTAAACCCGCTCCAAGCGCTCGCCAAGCTGGCTGTCGGCCTGGGCCGCCGCCGGGCTGGCCGCGGAAATCCATAGCAGAAGGCCAAAAAGGGCTGCGGTGGTGGGTCTCATGGCCCCATTGGAGGGGGAAATCCTCCCTGCGGCAACGAAATCCACCGCCCGATCTAGCAAAAATCGCCGGGTCCACAGGAAACTGATGGACAAGACCGCTGGATGAATCGAAGGTCCCCCCTCGTTCCGCCACCCCCTCCCCAGACGATGAATTCCTTGGTCAAATCCCCTCCGATCGGGGAGGCTCGCGATCGCGAACTCCTTAAGGACGCGACGACCTACGTGTACCGCGAGACCGAGCAGGGGCCTCTCCATGTGCACCTCTTTCTGCCTCTCGGATGGGCATCGGAGAATTCCCACCCGTCGGTGCTGTTTTTCCATGGCGGCCTGTGGGAGGCGCCGATGCCGACCCAGTTTGTCCCCCACGCCTTGCATTTTGCCCACCGCGGGGCGGTCGGAATCACCGTCGAGACCCGCACGTTCAACAGCCACCGGACCGGCCCGATGGAGGCCCTCGAGGACGCCAAGGCACTCATGCTCTGGTTGGTGGACAACGCCAGCTACCTCGGGCTCGATCCCGCGAAGATCGTTCTCGGCGGCGCGTTTGGCGGCGCGTTTCTGGCCCTGAACCTCGGCATGGCCGAGCCCTCCGAGGCCACCCCACTTCCGGCGGCCTTCATTCTCTTTAGCCCGCTGGTCAACACAACGCCCAAAGGGCTCAGCGGCGACCGCTTCCCAGACCTCAAGACAGCCAAGAAACTTAGCCCAACCTCGCAGATCCGCAAAAAGCTGCCGCCGAGCATCCTCTTCCAGGGCGCAGCCGACCGCACGCTGCCGATGGATCAGGTCGTCAGCTTTGCCAAGTCCATGCGCCGCAAGGGCAACCGCTGCGATCTCATCGACTTCCTCGGCGCCGAGCACAGTTTCTTCAATTTCAACGTCAGCCAGCACCACTTCGAACTCACGTTGCAGAATGCCGACCGCTTTCTGGTCGATCTGGGGCTGCTTGCAGCGGAAGTCGGCAGCGACTTGGACTGAATAGCGGCCCGCCACCACCGGCGCGGATCGGCCCACTCCGCAGCCAAACCAAAGGCGGGCGGAACCCTCTAGCGGCACAATTCGTGCTTGGCACTGCGGGGATGCTGCCGTTTATTTCCGGCCGCTCTGCCGGGGCTAACAAGGGCTTTTTCCACCCGCCCGCCCGCTCCCGGCATTCCTGATTGTCCGCCTCCTTTCCTTTCGCCCCTCTTCCCAGCCCCTGGCCCTTCCCTACGCCCATGCACTCTGCCTACCACTCCAGCAGCCCGAACGCTCCCGGATCCCTCCACTCCTTTGACGAGGAAAAGGACAACTGCGGGATGGGCGCGCTGATCAACATCCACGGCCTGCGCTCCCACGACATCCTGGATCTTGCCCTCTGCTCGGTGTGCAACATGACTCACCGCGGCGCCGTGGACGCCGACATGAAAACCGGCGACGGCTCGGGTGTCCTCACCCAGATCCCCTACCCGCTTTTCCGCAAGGCCGCCGCCAAGCTCGGCGCCAGCGTGGCCAACGACTCGGACCTGGCCGTGGGCGTGTTTTTCTTCCCCCTTGGCAATGCCGCGGTGATGACCGAGGTCAAGGACATCGCCCGCCAGGTGGTCGCCAAGCGCGGCATCGCCCAGTTGGGCTGGCGCGAGGTCCCGGTCAACCCCGGCGAACTTGGCCGCATCGCGCAAAAATCCCAGCCCCACGTCGAGCACCTCCTCATGGGCCGCCCGGCCGGCTGGGAGGATGACC
>JBILQA010000185.1:0-6115 GCA_044373535.1 Akkermansiaceae bacterium
GCCGACGTCATCGAGCTTGGTGTGCCGTTTTCCGACCCGCTCGCCGACGGGATCGTCAACCAACTCTCCGCGGACCGCGCCCTGAAGTCCGGCATGACGACGCGCCGCGTTCTGGATCTGATTGTTGACTTCCGCGCCACCCACCAGACGCCCATCGTCCTCTTTACCTACCTCAACCCGATCTACACCTACGGCTATGAGGAGTTCCACCGCGATGCCGCGGCGGCCGGCGCGGACGGCATCCTGTTGTTGGACCTGCCGCCCGAAGAGGCCGCGCGCAACGCCGAACTGGCCCACGGCGAGGGGCTGCGCCACATCCGGATCATCGCCCCAACCACCCCGCCAGAACGCGCCGCGCGCTTGGCCGCCGGGGCCGAGGGATTCATCTATGCCCTCTCGCGCACCGGCGTGACCGGCGGCCACGGCGGCCCCTCGGATGCCATCGGCGCCCAGGTCACCGAGCTTAAACAACATACCCGCACCCCCGTTTGCGTCGGCTTCGGCATCAGCAATCCTGAGCAGGCACGCATGGTTGCGGGCATGGCCGATGGCGTCATCGTTGGCTCGGCCATCGTCAAACAGGTCGAGCTCCACCCCTTGCGCGCCGCTGAGGCCGTCCGCGAGTTTGTCCTCCCATTGATCGCCGCTACCAAGTCTGTCTAACACACCCCTGCCCAACTGCTCCCATGATGCTGCATTTCTACAAGATGAACGGTGCCGGCAATGACTTCATTGTCGTGGACAACCGCGACCTGGAGCTCACCCTTGAACCCGAGGAGATTGAATGGCTCTGTGACCGCCACCGCGGGATCGGCGCCGATGGCCTGCTTGCCGTGGAGCCCGCCGAGCATGGCGCGGACTACAAGTTCCGCTACTACAACGCGGACGGCGGCGAGGCGGAAATGTGCGGCAATGGCGCGCGCTGCTTTGGCCGCTTTACCGCCCACCTCACCGAGGAGGTGCGCAGCCTCGTGACCTTTGAAACCATCGCCGGAACCCTCTCCGCGGAGATGATCGGCGATGTGGTGCGCATTGCCATGTCCGAGCCAAAGGACCTGCAGCTCGACCTCACCACCGAGATTGCCGGCCTCAGCGCCGCGCTCTCCTTTATCAACACCGGCGTGCCCCACGTCGTGGCCTTCGTCGAGGACCTCGAGGATGTCGACGTTTTCAACCACGGCCGGGCGATCCGCCAGCATCCCGACTTTGCCCCCGCGGGTACCAACGCCAACTTCGCCTGCGTCCTCGCACCCGGCCACATCGCCATCCGCACCTACGAGCGCGGCGTTGAGGATGAAACCCTTGCCTGCGGCACCGGCATGGTCGCCTGCGCCCTCATCCACCACCTGCGCAGCGCCGCTCCCAGCCCGATCAAGGTCGATGTCGCCGGCGGCGACACCCTCGAAATCGCCTTCGAGACGACCACCGATGGCCAGTTCCGCGCCGTCACCCTCACCGGACCCGCCGATTTCGTCTTCGAGGGCGAGATCCAGATCTAGGCGGGCGGAAAAGTTCGGTTAGACGCTTGTTCGGGATTGGAGGCCGGTGGATTTGCGTCCATGGTGCGCGCGCCATGCGTTTTACCGGCACCCACACCGCCCTGATTACTCCCTTCCTCAACGGGAAGCTCGACGTCGCCGCCTACGAGTCGCTCATCGAGCGCCAGATCGCCGCGGGCATCGACGGCATCGTTCCCGTTGGCACCACCGGCGAGTCGCCCACGCTCGACACCAAGGAGCACCTTGAGGTCATCCGCCTCGCCGTTGAGTTCGCCCGCGGGCGCGTCGAGGTCATTGCCGGCACCGGCGCCAATGCCACCCAGGAAGCCATCGAGCTGACCCAGGAGGCCGAACAGTTGGGAGCCACCGGCAGCCTGCAAGTCTGCCCGTACTACAACAAGCCCTCCCAGGAAGGACTCTATCAGCACTACAAGGCCGTGGCCAACAGCACCAAGCTGCCCATCATGCTCTACAGCGTGCCGGGCCGCAGCGTGGTGGAGATCTCCGCGGAGACCGCGGCACGGTTGGCGACCGATTGCCCTAACATTGTCGCCATCAAGGAAGCCGGCGGCTCGGTTGACCGGGTCAACCAGCTCATGCAGGTGCTGCCGGAAGACTGCGCGATCATCTGCGGCGACGACCCGCTGACGCTGCCATTCATTGCCTGCGGAGCTGTTGGGCTTGTCTCGGTGGCCTCCAACCTTATCCCCGACGTGATGGCCAAGCTGGTGCGCGCCTGCCGCAACGGGTCGTTTGACGAGGCGCTGGCCCTGCAGACGCGCTACTATCCCCTGTTCCGCGCGCTGATGACCTGGGACGTCAACCCGGTGCCCATCAAGACGGCGGTGGCCCTCGCCGGCCACTGCAGCAAGGAGTTGCGCCTTCCGCTGGTGCCCATGAGCCCGGCCATGGAGGAGAAGCTTGGCGAACTCCTCCAAGAGTTCGAGCTTGTTTGACTTTCACTGACGACGAATCCGTATGATCCAACTCTTAGTAACTGGAAAGTCCGGCCGCATGGGCCAGGCCGTCATTGAAGCCGCCGCAACTGAACCCGCCGTTGCGGTGGTGGCCACCCATGATAGCGGCCAGGATCTGGCTGCGGCGATGGCGGCGGCATCGTGCGTGATTGATTTCACCATCCACCGGTTCACCTGTGAGCTGTTGGAGGCAGCGCGCGCCAGCGGCACGCGCGTCGTCATGGGCACCACCGGCCACTCCGACGAGGAGCGCGCGGCAATCGCCAACGCCGCACAGGAAATCCCAATTGTCTACGCACCCAACTTCTCCGTCGGCGTCAACACGCTCTTCTGGCTCACCCAGCACGCCGCGCGCATCCTCGGCAACCAACAGTTCGATATCGAGGTCACCGAGATGCACCACCGCCACAAGATCGACGCCCCGTCGGGGACCGCCCGGCGCTTGTTGGAGATCCTCAACCAGGAGACCCACACAAGCTACGAGGAGGACATCATCCACGGGCGCTATGGCAACATCGGACCACGCCCGGTAGGCAAGATCGGCATGCACACGCTGCGCGGCGGCGACGTGGTGGGCGACCACACGGTGGTGTTTGCCGGCGAGGGCGAGCGGATCGAGTTGACCCACAAGGCCTCCTCGCGGATGACCTTCGCCACCGGCGCGGTGCGTGCGGCCGTGTGGCTGGCGGGCATGCCGGCGGGGCTCTATGACATGCAAGACGTCCTGGGCCTGAAATAGTGGCTCAGCCCGTGACCATCTCGCGCGTCGGCGTTGCCTTGGGATCCAACCTTGGCGACCGCTTGGGCACGCTGCGCGGCGCACGCAGCCTGTTGCGCGCCCTTGCCGAGCCCGCCGAGGAATTCCTGCAGGCGCCCGTCTATCAGGCAGAGCCGGTCGGCTGCCCGCCGGGGTCGCCGGATTTCTATAACAGCGTCGTCGAGTTTGCCTGCCGGCTCTCCCCGCACGTACTCCTCGAGATGACCCGCCGGATCGAGCGCGACCTCGGCCGGACGCTCTCCACCCAGCGCAACGCTCCGCGCGTCATCGACCTGGACATCCTGTATTTTGGCGACCAGCGCCTCGGCGATGACCTCCTGCTACTGCCGCACCCGCGGCTGACCCAGCGGCGCTTTGTCCTCCAACCGCTCGCCGACATCCGCCCGGGCTTGATCCTGCCAGGCGATGCCGCCACCATTGCCCAGCACCTGCGCTCGCTCGACGCCTCCGAGCCCGCGGTCCACCTGGTGCAAAGCTCCTGGTAGCGCGTCCTATGCACCCTTCCCCACCCTCGTCCGCCATCGCTGCCCTGCGCGCCCGCAAGGGTGGCCTGCCGCTCGCTGTGCTAACCGCCTACGACTATCCGACCGCTCGGCTGTTGGACCAGGCGGGCATCGACATCCTTCTCGTCGGCGACTCGCTGGGCATGGTGGTGTTAGGCTTTCCGGACACCACCCATGTGACCCTCGAGCACATGCTCCACCACACCGCGGCCGTGGCGCGCGCCGAACCGCGGGCGCTGGTTCTTGCCGACCTACCGATAGGCACCTACGGCGACGCGGCAATGGCGCTGGCCACCGCGCGCAGGCTCATCGCCGCCGGGGCCGCAGCCGTGAAGCTTGAGGGTGGCCTTGGGCAGGCCGACAAGGTGCGCGCCATCACGGCCGCCGGCATCCCCGTCTGCGGCCACCTTGGAATGCTTCCCCAAAGCGTGCTTGAGGAGGGCGGCTACCATAAAAAAGGCCGTACCGAGGACCAGGTGGCGGGCTTGTTAGCCGACGCGCGCGCGCTGGTCGATGCCGGCGTTTTTGCCATCGTGCTGGAAAGCGTCGTCGCCCCGGCCGCCGCGCGCATCACCGCTGAAATCCCCGTGCCCACCATCGGAATCGGCTGCGGCGTGGCCACCTGCGACGGCGAGGTGGCGGTGGTCACCGACGTGTTAGGCAGCTTCCCGTGGTTTGTGCCGCCGTTTGCGCGGCCCGAGGCGGCGCTGGCGGAGACGATTTCCGTGGCGGTTGGCGCCTATATCGCGAGAGTACGGGCTACTGGCTAGCCGCGATGATCTCGACGGAAAAAAAGGAGGCCCTGCGCTTGCGCATGGAGGAGATCGGGATCGCCGAGTCGGACCTGCTCGAGAAGTTTGTCCAAGGCTCGGGCGCCGGCGGCCAGAAGATCAACAAGACCTCCAGCTGCGTCTTCCTCAAGCACTTGCCCAGCGGCATCTGCATCAAATGCCAGCTTGACCGCTCGCGCGAGATGAACCGCTTCCTCGCCCGGCGCGAACTCTGCGACCAACTCGACACCATCCGCCTCGGCAAGGACTCTGCCAGAACCCAGGCGATCGAAAAGCTCCGGCGCCAGAAGCGCCGCCGCTCGCGCCGCTCCAAACAGCGCTCAATCGCCGATAAGCGCACCCTCTCGGCCAAAAAGTCCCTGCGCAAGGAGCCTGGCTCAAATGATTGATTTGCCCCCGCCGCCCCGCCGCGCTTCAATGCCTCCGCCATGCGCACCTACCTCGACCTGCTCCAAGACGTCCTCGACCACGGCGAGTCGCGCGCGGACCGCACCGGCACAGGCACTCTGGCCGTCTTCGGCCGCCAGGTCCGCTTCGACCTGCGCGAGGGGTTCCCTTGTCTAACAACAAAGAAGCTCCACCTGCGCTCGATCATCCACGAGTTGCTGTGGTTCATCAAGGGCTCAACTAACACCGCTTACCTGAGGGAAAACGGCGTGACGATCTGGGACGAGTGGGCTGACTCCAACGGCGAACTCGGCCCGGTCTACGGCCGCCAGTGGCGCTCGTTCCCCTCGCCTAACGGCGAGCCAATCGATCAAATCTCCGAGCTCATCGCCGGCCTGAAGGGCTCGCCGCAATCGCGCCGGCACCTCGTGGTGGCCTGGAACCCCGGCGAAATCAACCGCATGGCGTTGCCGCCCTGCCACTGCCTGTTCCAGTTCTTTGTCCACGATCCGGCCAGCGAGCGCCCCGGGTTGTCCTGCCAGCTCTATCAGCGCAGCGCGGATCTGTTTCTCGGCGTGCCGTTCAACATCGCCTCCTACGCCCTCCTCACTGCAATGGTCGCCCAGGTCTGCGGGTTTGAGGCCCGCGAGTTCGTCCACACCTTCGGCGACCTCCACCTCTACCAGAACCACCTTGACCAGGCGCGCACCCAGTTGGCCCGCGCGCCGCGCCCGCTGCCAAGGCTGTGGCTCAACCCGGCCATCACGGAGATCGACGGCTTCACCTTCGAGGACATCCGGCTGGACAACTACGACCCGCACCCGGCGATCAAGGCGCCCATCTCGGTATGAAACTGATTGGAGTCGTCGCCATGACCGGCGAGCGGATCATTGGCAAGGACGGCACGCTGCCATGGCACCTGCCCGAGGACCTCGCGTTCTTCAAACGCACCACCCGCGACCACGCCGTGCTCATGGGCCGCAAGACCTTCGAGTCCATTGGCCGCCCGCTGCCGCGCCGCCGCAACATCGTTCTCACCCGCGATCCGCACTGGCAGGCGCCTGGCGTCGAGGTCGTCCACTCGATTGGTGAGCTCCAACAGTTGGGGTTTGCGCAGTCGGAGACGGTTTTCCTCATCGGCGGCGCGGAGCTGTATGCCGCCTTGTTAGCTGAGTTGGAC
>JBILQA010000186.1:0-6111 GCA_044373535.1 Akkermansiaceae bacterium
AGAAGTTTCCCTGCGTCGCGTCAGGCCGCAGGAACGCCACCTTGAGCCCGGGCGAGCCAAAGAACGGACGCAGCAGCCACGAGAACTGCGCGCCAAGGAAGGCATTGCCGCCGAGCCAGGCAAACAAGGTGGTCAACGCCGCAGCCCGCGTCGGCGCCTTTGATGTTAGCTGCCGGTGCAGGTGGAGGTTGGCGGCGACCCCGGCCGCGCCTATCAACACCGTGTGGGCTACCAGATAGGCCGCGTGCGCCGTGCCGGCATAGGCGGACTCCGGCCCGGGCGCGTTCCACGCCAGCAACCACGTGACCGGCGCCAACGAGCCGAGGATCAGCGCCGCAAGCGCAAATGAACTCAGCAGCGCCAACAACGACTGGCGGAACCCAAGGCCCGTCCCCAACAGGATGGCCAGCAGCCCGTTGAGCAGCCCGTTGCAACCAAGCGTCAACGCCACCAACAACGGCATCTTCACCGCGACGTATCCACCCATCAGCGGCGAGCGCCAACTCCCCACCGTGTACCCATATAACGCGAGCCCGAGCACCGCGGCCACCGCCACCCCCGCCACCCGCCGCAACGACGGGTCCTCAAGCCAGTCGCCTGGCGGGTGGATCAGCTCACGAACATTCACGCCCCCACCAAAGCCCGCCCACATGAAGCCCTGATGACCCAAACGTGATCTTTGCGTGAAGTTCCGCCCCTCGGCATGTTAATCACGCCTTGCCGCTAACCTTATCTCTCTATTGACTCTGCTAACAGAAGCAATGGCCGCCATTCCTAAACAGGTGTTCACCCAGGTGGTTATTCTGCTTATCTGCGGTGTGGGCATGGGCTTCGGCCTGCAAACCCTCGGCAAGCTCCGAACCGAGGGATCGGCTGCGCCGCACCAGGGAGAAACCAAACCCTCTGCCGGAACCATTGAGGAACAATTTGCGGCGGCATTGAAGCATCGCAACGAGGAGAACCAAAAGCAGGCATCCCGGGCGATTTTTGCCCGCCTTGGGGTGGATGAGCTTGCGCCACTAGCCGCAACGGTTGAGAAATTCACCGCAGCGTTCTCCGAGAGCGAGGGAGGTGACGGCGGTTGGATTTTGTGCAACGAGTTCTACACTCGCTGGGGTGAGCTTGCGCCAGCCGAAGCGCTGCGTTTCCTCAAAGACCACGAGTCCTTCTGGGCGGGGCAGATAGAATCTGTCTGGACCGCCTGGGCGCGAACCCATCCCGACGCGGCGGTGGCAGCCTACGATCCAAAACTCGAGGAACCAAACAGGCAATCGCTGCGGGAGGCCATCCTTGATGGGCTCTGCGCGGCGGATCCCGCCAAGGCACTCCGGTTCGCCGACGCCCAGGAGATGGGCAACGATTTCCTCTTCAATCCTGAAGATGACGAGATGCATGACCGCCATGCGGCCTGGTGGGATTTGCTTGAGTATGTCCCGGTCGAACGACCGCGCAGCACCTTTGGCCAGGCAATCTATTCGTGGTGCTACCGCGACCCGCAAGGGGCCCTTGAGGCGATGTTGCCGCTCCATTACAACTTGTTGCAGCGGGCAGCGCTAGGCGCCCTCTTCTCCAACTGGATGATGTACGATCCAGAGGCGGCGCTGCTTGCCCTGAAGAAGATCACCGACCGCGGCCTGCGCGAATCGACCACGCACACGGCAATGCAGGCCTACCTTCTGCGTCATCCGCGGGCGGCCTTTCCGCTCGTCATCGGGTTGCCCAAGTACGTCCACTATCGCTATCCAGACGGTTTTGACCCCTTCGCGGACGTCGACCCCGCGCTCGCCCCCAAACCGGTCGAAATGGATAAAGATGATGAGAACGAGGCACTCCCCTTTCGATACGGTGAAACGATGGGGACCACATACTTCGGCAGAATGGATCTGATCAGCGAAGCTGGCGCCTCACTGGGGATCGCGGAAGGGAAGGCGGCCTGGGAAACGGCATTGGCAGTCGAGGACAAAAGCAAGCGTGCCGCAGCGCTGGGTGGAGTCCTTGCAGGATGGCTGATTTTTGCCCCGGAGGAAGCCGTCCGCTTTGCCGCGGAGGGGATCGCGGATCATTCGTTTGAAGGTCCCGGCGGCCCGGAGTTCCCGCTCTTGGCCGCGCGTTTGGTCAGCAAGCATCTCGCCAAACGGGACTTCAAGCAGGCGGTCGCCTGGGTCGGTGCCCTGCCAGCCGGCCCGTTGCGCGACGCGGGCATCGATACCGCGTGCCAAGTCCGACTCGACCTCGCATGGTACCTTGCCCAGAAGGAAGCCTCACCCGACGGCGGGGTGAATCCGCTGGTATTTGAAGAAGTTCGAAAGCGGGAGTACGCCCCGGTGAGCGAATGGCTCGCTTCCCTGCCGCCTTCCAAAGGACGGGATGAGGCGACTTACTGGCTCGTTTTCCGGTTGGAAGATCTTGATGACCTAGGCGCTGCCTTGAAGTGGGCAGCCACCATCGAGGACCCACGATTGCGGCGCATCCGGTTTGAGTCGCTCGCAAAAAAACTTTTCCCACAAAAAGGCGCCAGCGGATCGGCGGAGTTTGATTTTGACGCGTGGTCCGCCAGCCATCCGGAGCTGACCGAGGAACTGAAGCGCGAGCTTGCGCGAAAAAAGACCACCAAAGGAGGAAGCGATGAAAAATAGAATCGCTGCAGGAACCTTGGCGCTCGTCGCAGGCATGGCCATCGGCTGGTTCGCCGCATCCGAGGGAAAAACTTCGGCTTCCCCGGACAAACCGGATTCCGCCCAGGTTCTCCGGATGCTTGTCGAAGCGGGCAAGATCATCGACCCAGACCAGCGGGTGCTGGCAGTTCGGGCGGCATTCGCCCACTGCAATGCCGCGGAGATCGAAGCTCTCGAGGACCCAGTCACAAAGCTCGCCACGAGAAGACCGGACATGAACCTGCGGGAGGAATTCCTCTACCGCTGGGGGGAATTGGCCCCGCAAAAGGCGCTCGCTTCTCTTGGACCCGGGGCCCTGGCCAGTGAGCGGGTCACGGTGCTCACCGCCTGGGGCAGAACTGATCCCCACGGTGCTGCCGAGAGCTTCCCGCCTGCGGGCATGCAACGGTCAGATGATTTCGATGCTGCGGCACGGGCAGTTCTGGATGGAATTGCCGAAGCGGACGCCGTGGCGGCCATCCGTTTTGCTGACCGCTTCGCCATGGCGGACCTGACACGCCTGGAATTTAAAATTAGCCCGTTCCCGAGTAATCCATCCGGCATGCCGTCGGGCAGCTATCAAGAGGCCATTGACCACTGGATCCGCCACGATTCGTCTGGCGCCTTCGAGGTGATGATTTCTCTGAAATCCATCGAGGTGCGTGAGCAGGCTTTAACGGAGTTGTTCTTTGGGTCTTGGCCAGACCAAGACCCGGAGGCCGCACATGCGGCCGCCACCCGATTGCTCGAGGCGGCGCAACGGGATGGGGATTCCAACGTCCCGTTGCAACGCATCGAGTTGCTCGGCACCTTGCTCAAAATCCACGGCGAACGGGATGGCCCGAGTGCCTACGCGCAAGCGCTGGGTTTCAGCGATCCCGACCAGCGCCTCGCCGCCGTCCAAGCCGCCTTGGGAGGTTGGGCGGGCGCGCAAAATAATCACCTGCCGGCCGTCGCGGAGTTCGTCGCCATGCGCCTGCACAGCGACACAGTTCCCCCTGCTGAAGCTGCAGTGCTCGTCCATGCCGCCGAATGGACCGCGCGCTGGCTCACTGAAAGTGGCAAGAACGATGAGGGATTGGTGCAAGCCGCCGCGTGGATGGAGAATCTTCCCGCAGGCAATGCGCGCGATGCCGGCGCCCGCGGGATCGTCTCCGCTTTCCGCTGGGTCCCCGAGCAGGAGAAAAAGCTGGAGCAATGGGCCATCGCTCTCCCTCGCTCACATCACAGGGATATCGCCATTGTCGCCTGTCTGACGAAAATTTCTGAACATGAACCGGCGCGCGCCCTCGACATGGCCGCTACCATTGACGATCCCGCCCTGCGCGCCGAGGCGCTTGCCCACGTGGCCGCTCGCTTTATCTCCACGGAAGACGCCGGAACCAGGGCCTTCAACCTCACAAGGTGGATGCGTGAAAATCCAATACTCGCCGAAGAGCTGCGGGCGGCGCGCCCACAAGATTAAGCCTCCCGCCGGATCCACCCCAACATTTCACGGTTTCTTCATTGGCATTTCAAACTGGCCGGGTGCAATGCAGGCATGCCCCGCATCCTTCTGGTAGAAGACGAACCGGCGATTGCCGACACTCTGGTGTATGCCTTGGGCACCGAGTGCTTTGAGGTCACCCACGCGCTGACCGGGGCGGACGGGCTGGCCGCCTTCATCCAACAGCCGCACGACTTCGCCATCCTCGACATCGGCCTGCCCGACATGACCGGCCTGGATGTCTGCCGCCGGCTGCGCGAGATCAGCCGCGTGCCGGTGCTCTTCCTCACCGCCCGCGAAGCCGAGGTCGACCGCATCCTTGGCCTCGAACTCGGCGGCGACGACTACGTCACCAAGCCATTCTCGCCACGCGAAATCGTCGCCCGCGTGCGCGCCATCCTGCGCCGCAGCCAGCCGCAGCCGGGGGCTCACGCCAGCAGCCACGACACCTTCGCCGGCACCGGCGCCGCCCTTGAGCACGATCCCGCCGCCATGCGCATCCACTGCCACGGCAGCGCGTTGGATCTGACAGCCCACGAGTACAAGCTGCTGCTCGTGCTGCTCGACCAGCCCGGGCGCGTCTTCAGCCGCGACCAACTGCTAGACCAGGCATGGCAGGACCCCGGGGCGGTGACCGACCGGACGATTGACGCGCATATCAAGGCGATCCGGGCCAAGCTCAAGGGAGCGCGTGCGGGTGCCGAGGAGCTCATCCAGACGCGCCGCGGCCTCGGCTACCTTGTGTCGTTTTAACCCGCCGCCACCTGCCACGCCGTGCGCTTCACCCGGGTCACCCTGTTCTTCATCGCGTTCATCATCGCGCTGGGGTTTTACCTGTTAGCGACGCACTTCGTCACGGAGGTCGAGCCGCAGGTGTTCCAGGCCACTGAGGAGGTGATGGTGGACGTTTCCCATCTGTTAGCCGGGGTGGTAGCCGGGGAGTTGGAGAATTCCGGCGCGGGCGCGGTGTCGTTGCGGTTGGCCTTTGAGCAGGCGCACGAGCGGGAGTTCAAGGCGCTCATTTTCCAGCACCTCAAGACCCATGTGGGGATCGACGCCTACCTGACGGACAAGGATGGGCGGGTGATCTTCGACTCGGATGGAGGCAAACGCGAGGGGATGGATTTCTCCCAGAAGCGCGATGTGGCGCTCACGCTGCAGGGCCGCTACGGCGCGCGCGCAAGCCGCGACCGGCCGGAGGAGCCTAATTCATCGGTGTTGTATGTGGGCGCGCCGGTGGGCGATCCGGCCAATCCGCTGGGCGTGCTCACGGTGTTCAAGGCCAAGGATGACGTCCTGCCGCTGGTGGCGCAGCGGCGCAGGATCATCTACGTCGCCTGCTCGCTCATTGGTGGCGGCATCATCTTCCTCATCACCGTGGTGTTCCTGTGGCTGTTCCGCCCGATTGGCCGCATCACCGAGTACGCCAAGGCGATCGAACGCGGCGAACGCCCGACCAAGCCGCACATCGGCATCGGCCGCGAGGTCAACACCCTGGCACGCGCCCTGGACTCGATGCGCGATGTGTTGGAAGGCCGCAAGTATGCCGAGCGCTATATCCAAACCCTCACCCACGAGATGAAGAGCCCGCTGGCTGCCATCCGCGGCGCGGCCGAACTGCTTGACGAGGACATGCCGCGCGAATCCCGCAGCCGCTTTATCGACAACATCCGCGCAGAGGGCGCACGCACCGAGCGGCTCATCAACCGCCTGCTTGAGCTTTCCGCCATCGAGCGCCGCACCGCCTTGGATACCGCCGAGGAACTTGACCTGCGCGACATCGTGCGCCGCGCCATTGACCAGGCAAGCGCGCTAACCGACGTGGCCAACATCTCGCTGGTCAGCCAAATGCCCAAGCAACCCGTGCTCGTCAAAGGGGACGCCTTCATCCTGCGTGCGGCGGTGACCAACCTGTTGGAGAACGCGGTCGATTTCTCGCCACCGCAGGGGAGCGTGGAAATTGCGCTCACA
>JBILQA010000187.1:0-6110 GCA_044373535.1 Akkermansiaceae bacterium
CCACCCGTAGGTGTCTGGACCGTGTCTCAGTTCCAGTGTGGCTGATCGTCCTCTCAGACCAGCTACCCGTCGTCGCCTTGGTGGGCCGTTACCCCGCCAACAAGCTGATAGGCCGCGAGCCCATCCCAAAGCGGCACCCGAAGGCACCTTTGACCCGGAGGCCACATGCGGTATTAATCCACCTTTCGGTGGGCTATCCCCCGCTTCAGGGTAGGTTGCTCACGTGTTACGCACCCGTTCGCCACTAATCCTAGCTAAGCAAGCTTTCGCTAGAATCCGTTCGACTTGCATGTCTTATCCACGCCGCCAGCGTTCGTTCTGAGCCAGAATCAAACTCTCCGTATAAAAAACGGTATTGGCGTCAGCCAAGGAAATGGGCCGCCACTTGCGTGGGACTTGCTTTCCATGGCTTCCAAATTGACCTGCCGGCCCCCCAATGCCTCCCGAAGGATGCCTTGGCGTCCGGCCCCGCGCGTCCCTGTTCTCCAGGAGATTCCGACGCGCAGCGCACAATTTAGTATTTGTTTCTCCACCCAGCGTTTTGTTCCTCCCTGCTTTTAACGGCGGGGAATCTTTCCCGTGCACTTGGCAGGGAATTTGCTGGGCCACGTTGTCAAAGAACTTCTTCCAGCGGACCCCCGGAAGTCACTGAGCTGCCCGTGGGCGGTTCGGCGTCTTCCGGTCTCTCACCGGGCCTCCTTGCAGAGGCGGGGGGCAAACTACTCAGATCGCTTCGCCGGTCAACACCTTTCGGGTGGTTTTTTCCGGGTTTTTTCGGCGTGCCGCGCTAAGTCGCTTAGCTACGCGGAAAACCGCCCCCGGAAAATCCCTCCCGGCCACTGCGGAGCCGGCAAAACGGGCAAGTTTTTGAAGCCTGCCTGCAGGATGTGAGCGCCCGCGGCGGAGTTTTTCGTCTTTCGCCGCGGAGAACGGGAAACTTTTTGCCCGGACGGAAGGCTGAAAGAGGCGGCGCGATCGACCGCAAGGAGGGCAAGGCGCCTCTTGTGGGCAGTTTTTTGCCCGTCGCAGGAACCCGAAGGGAGGCCCCCCGGCTGCTACGGCACGCGCCGTAACAGCCGCCAAAGCGCGGGATTGGGGGCAAGGCCGTGGCGCGGCCGTTGGGTTGAGTGCCATTTGCTTGCCAGGTCTGCTAACGTCCCCGGGGCGCCGAACGACCGACTTGGGCTCTGCCATCAGGACATCGGCAGGCAGAGATGGGTGGAGGAATCCGCCTTTCCCGCCCGTAACCTAGCGGCCGGACACACTTTATCCGTGCCGCGGTGGGGCATCCATGCTTCAAAGCGCCGTGCTCTCCATTCAGAATCTCCGCGTCGAGTTTGGCGCCCGCGTCTTGTTCAGTGATTTGTCCTTCACCGTCTTGGAGAAGGAGCGCATCTCGTTTGCCGGTGCCAACGGGGCGGGCAAGTCGACGCTCATGAAGTGCATTGCGGGGATTATTCCCGCCAACGCCGGCAAGATCATCACCCCGCGCGACACCGCGATTGGCTACCTGCCGCAGGAAGGGATCCACATCAAGGGCATCACCCTCTGGGATGAAACCGCCTCCGCCTTCCAGGAAGCGCTCGGCATGCAGGAGGAAATCGACCGCCTGTCGGATTCCCTCGAGGACCTCGACCCGCGCTCGGCGCCATTCTCCGACGCCCTTGACCGCATCGGCACCCTGGAGTTGCGCCTCGAACACCACGACCTTGCCCGCATGAAGCCGCGGGTCGACGCGGTCCTAACCGGCCTTGGGTTCAAGCGCTCCGACTTTGACCGCGACTGCGGCCAGTTCTCGGGCGGCTGGCAGATGCGCATCGCCATGGCCAAGCTGTTTCTCCAATCACCCGAGGTCCTGCTGCTAGACGAGCCGACCAACCACCTCGACATCGACTCGCAGCGCTGGATGGAGCAGTACCTGCAGAACTACCCGGGCGCGATCATCCTGATCTCACACGACCTTGCGCTGCTAGACGCGCTGACCACCCGGACGATTGCCTTCCACCACGGGCGTGCCGAGGAGTACGCGGGGAATTTCAGCTACTACCTGAAGGAGTCGGAGGCGCGCAAGGAGATCCGCCTCAAGCAGTACAAGGCGCAGCGCCGCGAAATTGAAAAAACCGAGTTGTTCATCAACCGCTTCCGCGCCCAGGCCAACAAGGCCGCGCAGGTCCAGTCGCGCATCAAGGCGCTCGACAAGGTCGAGCGCATCGAACTCGAGGAAGAGGACGCGGTGATGAACTTCCGCTTCCCCGCCCCGCCGGCCTCGGGCCAGAGCGTCGTGGTGTCGGAGAAGACCGCCAAGCGCTACGGCGAGCTAACGGTTTTCAAGGACTTCGACTTCGAGATCACCCGCGGCGAGCGCCTCGCGATTGTCGGGCCTAACGGCGCGGGCAAGTCGACGTTCTGCCGGCTCATCACCGCGCAGGAGGAGCCGGATAACGGTACCCATCAGTTTGGCCACAAGGTGGCGCTGTCGTTCTTCTCGCAGAACCACGCGGACGAGCTGGCGCCGGACAAGACGGTGTTAGAGAGCGTGCAGGAAGTGGCCTCGCGCGAGAACATGCCCTTGGCGCGCAACATCCTCGGCTGCTTTTTGTTCCGCGGCGACGACGTGTTCAAGAAGGTCGGGGTGCTCTCCGGCGGCGAGCGCTCGCGCGTCGCGCTGGTGCGCATGCTGGTGCGCCCGGCGAATTTCCTGATCCTCGACGAGCCGACCAACCACCTCGACGTCCAGTCCCAGGAGGTTTTGCAGAACGCGCTGCGCGACTACCCTGGGACCTACCTGATAGTTTCCCACAACCGGGCATTCCTGGACCCGATCGTCACCAAGACGCTCGAGTTCCGCCCCGGCCAGCCGCCGCGGCTCTATCAGGGGAACGTCACCTACTACATCGACAAGAAGGCCGAGGAGGAGGCGCTGGCCAAAGGCCAGGCGGCCCCAGCGCCGCGCGCGGTGCCCAAGCCGATCACCGCGGCGCCCGCCAGCAAGCCCGCGCCGGCGGCCCCGACGATGAACCGCAAGGACCAGCGCAAGCTCGAGGCCGAGCAACGCCAGAAGCGCTCCAGCGTGCTCAACCCGCTCAAGGCGGAGCTCGTCACCGTGGAGGCCAACATCGCCCAGTGGGAGGCCGCCCAGGCTGAGCTCACCCAGGCGATGTCCAACCCGGACACCGACAGCGACGTCATGCAGAAGGCCACCCATGCCTATCAGCTTCTAGCGGAAAAGCTGGAGAAGGCATTCTCCCGCTGGACCGAGCTGAGCGACCGCATCGAGGTGCTCGTCGCCGAGCTTGGCGAGTGAGGCTGTTAGTGCCGCAGCGGACGCTGGCGGCGCCTCAGTTGGCGTGGCTGCGCAGGATGCGGGTGATTTCATCGACGGTCTGAGGCTCCGCCGTGCAGCTGTGGCCGAAGGGGACCATGCGGGTCGAAACGGCGCCGGGGAGATAAGAGCTCCAGAAGGGGACGATGCCATCGGAGCCGGCTTGGCCATTGGCGCGGCCGCGGTCACCGATGATGGAGTGGTAGGGCACGCGGATTGGGCGTCTGTCGATGGCGGCGAAGTACGGATGGCCCGGCGAGAGCATGTCGACGCTGCGCAGGCCCAGCGAGTTGTATTTCAGCAGCGCGGGGTTGAGCATGGCCGTGTCGGTGAGCGCGCGGCTGGTATAGTCGACGAGCTCGCTGGGCAGGTGGATGAGACGGGTCATCGCCCACTGGACAAAGCGGAAATCGGCCACTTGGCTGCCGCGGTGCGGCACGGCGACGAAGATGACGCGCTTGACGAAGGGCTGCGCATTGAACTGCAGGCTGGAAGCCATCCGCTTGCGGTCGTCGATTGAGACCCATGGGACATCCTCGATGGGCCGGGAGAAAAACGCCTTCCACAGCTCATCGCCGGAATCGATCACTTGGAGGCGCGCGAGCAGTCCGCCCATGCTGTGGCCGACCAGAACCATGTTGTTCATCCCGGGGTCGTTATGGTCGGGGTCCCACTTTTGGCGGTAGGTCTGCAGGCCATCGCGCAGGCGCGCGGCGGCGCCGGGCACGGGCATGCCGGTTGGGTACATGAACAACAAGGGGGTGAAGCGCGCATTGAGCTCCGGCGTGCCGAGGATCTCATTGACGGCGTTCTTCCAGATGTGGGGATCGGAATTCAAGCCATGGACGAGTACTACCGGGATCTTGTTCCGGTCGTAGGTGCTCATGCCAAAGAGGCCGATGTCGTTGGCACGAGCCTCCGGGTGGAACAACCCGGCCAAGCCGTTGTGGCGCAGGTAGGGGCTATCCATGTTGCACTCGACCGCGGCGGTGAGGTCCCACGCGAGATCGAGCCGGCCTGAGCCAGCAACGGTGAAAGCGCGCTCCTCGGCGGTGTTGAAAACCCTCAGGCGCACGGGGGTGCCATCGCCGGTGGCCGCGCCAAACTCGAACACCGCCGTGCCCGCGACAAACAAGCCATTGCCCGGGCGAAACCCGCGTTCCTTGCGTAGCCGCGCGACATCTTCAAACGCGAGCACCACCGGCGCGCCAGCACCGGTGCCAGCGTAGCGATGGGTGTATCCTTCCGGCTTGATCGATGCGGCCGCAAACAAGCGGTCAAACACCGCCGGCGACCACTCGCGCTTTCCCTGATCCTGCAGCGGTTGGTTGTCAAAGCTCAGCACCCAGGTCCTGCCGCCGCCCTGGATGCGCAGCGGGGATTTCCAATCATGCAGGTTGACGCGGGCCTGCAGGGCAAGCAGGGCCGCCTCGGTTGCCGCGCCCGCGTGGGTCGCGCCCCGCGCCTCGGCCGCAGCCAGATGGCCGGCGAGCTTCTCATCCCGCAGCGCTGCAACGCCAGTGGAACTCAGCGCAGGCTGGGCAACCGCCACCCGCGGCAGCGCGGGAGTGCTGCACCCGCTCGCAAGGACCAGCAAAACCAGGCTGCTGGCCAGTTGCTTGCGCAAGTTTCTGAGACGCGGAGAGTGGTTTTTCATGGGCGGATCGGTGGCGCAATCTCGGAGTTTAAGCGAATCCGCCCGCGCACGGCATACCCGGCAAACCCCGGGCAAATCACTTGCTTCCCGTGGGCGCGGAGAACCCGCCACCGAGCGCCAGATGCAGGGTGGCGCGCTCGCGCAGGCGCGCCGCGCGCACCCGCGTGAGCTCGGACTTCGCGGCTAGGTTTTGCCCGATGAGGGCGAGGATGTTGAACATATCCGCCTGGCCTTGGTCGAATTGCAGCCTGGCCAAACGCACGGCCGTGGCGCTGTGCTCGACCATTTTTTCCAGCGCTCCCTGGCGCAGGGCGAGAAAATGCTCGTGGGAAAGGGCGTCCTCGACCTCGGCAAACGCCCGCAGCGCCGTACCGGTGTAGTCCATGGCGGCGGCTTTTTGCTCGTAGCCGCGGATTTCCTGCGCCGCCTTGAGCGCGCCGCCGAAGAAGATCGGCTGGGTCACCCCGCCGGCCAGCGACCAGGTCACCGCGTCCAATGTCCCCACGCCGTTGAGGTCGGCGGTGCCCACGCCACTGCTGCCGCTCAGCGAGAAGCGCGGCAAGCGCGCTGCCTGCGCCTCATTGCGCCGGTGGAATGCCGCCGCAAACCGTTGCTGGGCCGCGATGACATCCGGACGCCGCTCCAGCAGCTGGGACGGCAGGCCCGAGGGCGCGCGCCGCGGCTGGTCTGGCAGCGTGCTGCGGGTCGAAAGTTTCCCTTCCGGATAGTGGCTGGAGACCACCTCGATGCCGCGGATCGCTTGGGCGCGCGCGGATTGGGCCACGTGCACGGCGTCCTCCGTGGCGCTCATCCGGGTCTGCAGCTGGGCCAGCTCAAAGTCGCTGGCAAATCCCTGCTCCTTCTTCACGTTGAGCAGCTTGAGGTACTCCTCGTAGAGCCCCAGCGTCTCGCGCGCATTGCTCGCCTGCTGGTCCGCCTCGATGACGGCAAAGTACGCCCGGGCGACGGTGGCAGCCAGCGACTGGCGCGCAAACTCGAGGTCGGCCGCGGCCGCCTGGCTATCGGCCACTGCGGCGGCACGTTTGGAACGCACCCGCCCCCAAACGTCCGCTTCCCACGCCACCCCGACGCCCGCACCAAAAACCGTCCGCCGCGAGGACGATTCAATGC
>JBILQA010000188.1:0-6089 GCA_044373535.1 Akkermansiaceae bacterium
AACGACCTCCGCCTCGGACTCCGGATAGACCACCAGGTCGACCACGCGCTCCGGCGCCGTGCCGCCCAAGATCCGATAGATCTCCTCCACGCTGAGCTGCCCGTGGCTGTGGACCAGCCGCTCCTGCGTGCTTTGGACAATCCGCCCCGGGGCTAACACCCGCGCGAGCTCCGCCTCGAATGCCGGATTGCGCACCGCGGCGGGCAACTCGGTCGGCGGCGTCGGCTCCTGCAGCAGGTCCTCGGTGAGCGGCAGGCCTAACACTTCCTCGACAAACGGGATGAACTTCGGCAGCGGCGGCCCCGCCAGCGGGTAGCGCGTGCCGGTCACACGCACAACGCCAGGGCCACAGAACTCGAACTTGGTATCGCGGTAACCCCACAGGTGCGGAACCCGCTCACCCGGACTCGGGTCATAGGACCGGTCGGTGCCGCGCCCGACGCGGTTGCGCGCCCGGCTTCGCAGCACGTAGATCACAGCGAGAAAAAGAAGCCCGGTGAGAAGATAGAGTGGAAAATCCATGGGACAAATTGGGTTCAGCGCTGGCTCAGGCCTTGCCGGCTTCCAGCAAATCAGCGGCCTCGCGCCGCAGCGGGTCCGCCGCGCGCGACTTCCCTTGCAGTGCTTCGACCGCCTCGTGGGCATCCTTGGCGATCTTGTGGGCGACCGACGAGACGCTTTCGCCATCCAACATGGCAAGGTAGCCCTCGGCGGGGATGACCTTGCCGAAACGCACCCTAACCGGGTGGGATTTGATGAACGACTCGCCCTTGGGAAGCGCCTCGCAGGCACCGCTGATGAAGGCTGGCAGGATCGGCGCGCCGGACGCCAAGGCAATGAGTCCAAGCGTGCTGCGGAAGGACTGCAACTCGCCGTGCTGGCTGCGCGAGCCTTCCGGATAGAAAATCAACGAATGGCCGTTGCGCAGAATCTGCGCCGGCAGAGCCACCGCCTTGGGGATGTTGCGGCACTTGCGGTCAAACGGGATCGCCCCAAGCGTCGCTTGCAGCAGCCACGCCAAAAACCGGCTGCGGAACCAGTAATCGGCCGCCGCCGTCGGATGGATCTGCGCCGCGAGTGGCCCAACAGCCGTCATCAGTACCCCCGTGTCGACGTGGCTCGTGTGGTTGGCCACGAGGATGAAGGGTCCGCGCTCGGGGATGTTCTCGCTCCCGTCGCACGCCAGCTTCAGGCGCCGCTTGCAGATGGCGCGCACCAGGCTGTTGCTCGCCCGGTGGATGGCGCGCTTGTAGGACGCGCCGGTCCACGCCTGCGCGTCGAGCGGACGCACCAGGCGTGTCAGAACCAGCACCTTCTCCGCCTTGGCCAGCTTGAGCACCTGCTGCCCGTCCTCGTGGCCGGCGGCGAAATCGGCCGCGTTGAGGGTGTTAGCCTGCTTGTGGGCCAGGATGTCCAGCGGAGCCCCCTCCTCGGTCCTGCGCCGCGGCATGCGCAACAAGTAGCGCTCGATGCCGGGAAGGTGCACGTCGTGGAAGTAGCTCTTCCAGTCCAGATCGTGGAGCAGGCATGGAAAGGCTTTGCGGTCCTCCGCGCCGAGGGCGTCCCACATCGGGCGCAGGTTGAATGTTAGAAACCGCGCCTGATTGGCCGCGTAGGGTCCATAGATCGCCGCGGTGTTGCGCAGCCACTGCACGCGGTTGCGCCGCGCGCTGAGGGCGGCATGGCGCTTCTTGCCCCACGGGATGCACTTGAGCGGAATGTGCAGCTTTTCCAACAAGCGCAGCGGTCGCAGGTACCAATCGACCCGGCGGATGAATTTGGCCACCTCGGGAAACGTCAGGTGCGGCAGCTTGGGCGCCTCCTTGACCTCGACCCGGCGTAGCGGCGCGGCCTTGAAATACTCCACCATGTATTCACGCAGCCCCTTGAGGAGAAGCGGTTTGTCCATCCCGGAGGCAACCTGGTAGACGCGCGCGCCCTTGCCACAGTGAGTCCACGGAATGGCCATGAGCAGGGCGTTGACCACCGTGTCGGCCGGCACCACGTCGAGAACCGCCTCGGGATTGCCGGGGAATTCAACCAGCTGGCCGCGGGCGTATCCAACAATGAGCGGATCCATCATGCGGAACCCGTCAATCCAACCGGGAGCGGGCGACTGCAGCGCGCTCTCGATAATCGATGGCCGCAAGATGAGCGCATCAACATCGCCGAGATGACGAATGAAGAGCTGCTCACCCATCGCCTTGGTGAACGTGTAGGTGTCTTTCCAACCGCGCCGCCGCGCCCAGCGCAGCCCCTCGCTAACCATGGCGCTGTTGCCGCCACTCTGGCGGATGCGCCCGATCTCGGCGGTGATCGCCACGACTTCCTCGTCCGCGTCAAAGGTCTCGCCAGGCGCCAACCCGCCCGGCGTCCAACCGGCGTCCAAGGGTGATTCAAACACCGGCCCGGCGACATTGCTAACATAACAAGTCGAGATGTGGGCCACAAACGGCCGCTTGGCCGCCTCGCGCGCGAACTTAAGGATCCGCTGCGGCCCAAGCGTGTTGGTCTCGAGCGCCGCGTCAAGCGGCGCGTCAAACACCGCAAGGGCAGCGCTGCTGATAACCACGTCAACCTCCCGGCTCAGCAACGCATAAGTCTCCGGTGCCATCCCCAGCCCATCCTTGGACAAATCCCCCTCCACCGCCTGCACTCGCTGGGCCACAAAATCCCCAAACCCGCTGCCGTGCAGCTCGCGCAAATAGTCAAAAGCCGTGGAGTCGATCACCTCGCGCTGCAACACCTCCCCCGCCGTTAGCGCCTTGCCGTCACGGTCCTTGCGCGCTCGGATCATCACATAGGTCCGCTTCGCCGCGGGCAGCTTGCGCAACAGCGTCTCTAGCAGAACCTTGCCTACCAGACCCGTCGCTCCCGTGACGAAGAGTGTTTTGCCGGTGTAGTAACTGGCTCCGATTGAGTGCTGCATTCCCCCCACAGGTCGCGGCTCACGCCCGCACAGTCAATCACATTAACCTCCATCAACAGTTAGGTGGCCGGGCTCGCGGCTCACGCCTGAGCGAGGCGCGCGGCGAGGGTAAGGATCTCATTCCTGGCGTGGAGGCCTTGGAGCCAAGCGTCAGGGATGGGGGTGGCAGCCTTGGCGGCGCCGTAGACAAGGCCGAGGATGAGGCCGCGCGCAGCGCTGTCGCCACCCGCCATGGCGTTTTCGCTCAGCGCCGTGGCCGGACTATCAGGATAGCGAAACAACAGGTGGCAGATTCCGCCGAAGGCATCCTGCACATCGCAGGACAAGCCTAACTCATGGAGGGCATCCGGGTCGCTGGCCGCCGAGATGCTGCTAGCCTCGGGCGCGGCGAGCCAACCGGCCAGCGAGTTCCAGTGGCCAAGAGCCGCTGTCGCGCGCAGGGCGGCAGGGATGGCGGCGCCGCCTTGGACGGCAAGAACGACGCGCGCAAAGAATTCCGCAGCCTCGACGACGGCGGGATCGCCGTGGGTGAAGGAGGTCTGCGCGCGCACCGCGTCGAGCAACCGGGCCGGTTCGTCCCACTTGAGCAGGAACAGGGCCCCGATGCGCCCCGCGCCGCCCATGTCGCTCGAGTCTGACGCCGCGGCATCCACTGCGCTGCCATCCGCAAGCTTTGCGAGCGTCGCGCGCGTCGCCCCATCGCGGTAGCTCGTGGTGGCGGGATCCTCCCAGAAACCGCGCCAGCGGGTGGCGAAATCGGTGAGCTCGAAGCGTCCCAGGGCGGCGACCGAGCGCAGCAGGACCATTGCCTGGTCACCGTAGTGGGTCAGGTCCCCGGCGGACTTGCCTGGATGATAGGTTGTTAGTGGATCATGGTAGCCGCTGACGCGACCGAGCTTGTTGGCGATTTGCGCCTGGTCATAGACCCAGTGCGGCCCGAGGGCCAAGGCGTCAGCGACTAGCGAGTACGTTAGTATGGTGGATCCGGGAGTATTCATGGGTTCTTTCCAGTTGTGGGGGTTTTTGTTTGTTTATGGCGAGCGGCGCGCTCGATGAGTCCGCTGAAGATTAAGCCATGGAGCGGATAGAGCGGGTTCCCATACAGGCTGCCCGAGCCGGCCCACCAATGTAACCCGCCGCCCCGGTAACAAGGATCAACGGCGGGGCTTGCGGCGGCGAGTGGGCGGATAAATCGGGCATGCTCGCTAGGGACCGCTGCGGCCACCTGCAAAGCTCCCCCGGGATGCCCCCGAGCACAACCCTTGAAAAAAAGTCTTCCCGCCGGCACCCTGGTTAGTTCGTCGCGGTGCTCACCTCCAGCCGGAGATAGACCGACCCGCTGGCCTTGGAGACGCTGCGGGAGAATGTCCCGTCATTATTGCTAGTCTCTGCGCTCGTCACCGTTGACCAGCTGGTGAGGTTGGAGGATTGGATGACCCGATAGACGAGCTCAGGAGCTGCCTTGCGGTAGGTGAAGATAATCTGGTCGCCGACAAGGTTGGTGGTTGGCGCAACCGATGCTCCGTCAGCGAGGCTGGGGTTGCCACCTTGGGAATATTCAAACAGGTTGCTCAGGCCATCGCCGTCCGGGTCACCGGCCAACGAGCTTGGACCCGTCGTCGTGGGGGAGCTGCCGAAGCGTGAAATCCACCAGCTCTGCGTGGGTGAGGCATTCACGGTTAGCGTGAAGGCGCGGGTTGCGGACAGCGCGCCGTCATCAACGCTAAGGGTGATTGTCGCCGTGCCAGTGGCATCGGTCACCGGCGTGGCCGTCACCGTGCGATTCGCACCGCTGCCGCCGATCTGGATGTTGGCATTGGGCAGGAGACTTTGGTTTGAAGAGGTTGCCGTGACGCTCAGAGAGGCAGGCAGACTTTCCGCATCCCCCACGGTGAGGGCAAGGGCGGCGGTCGGGGTGTTCAGCAAAACAACCTGATTATCAATGGCACTGAGGCTGGGGGCGGTGTTAGGTGCCACCACGGCGAGATCCCCGCTGTAATCGATGACCGCCCAGGCAACGCCAGTGGTAGAGTCGTAGCCATACTGCCCCAAAGTATTGAAATTGGAGTTCCACGGTTGGTTGCCGAGGTTGCTTGGGGTTCCCGCGGAGTTGCCGGCCACCGCGTTGACCCACTGGCTTCCCGTCCAATAACCAAGGAAGACGGCATTCGGCGCGCTGGCCAGATGGTAGCTGAACTGGACGACGAATTTTGCGCCGCCAAGCCCGGTGACTGTAGCCACATCACTGACGACTCCGGTCGTATTGCTTGCGCTGGATGGAAACTGCACGCCAATCGTGCGCGGGCTGGCAAAGGAATTGCTGCCGCTGCGGAAGTCCACCCTGGTGGCGAAGGTGCTACGGGTGCCGGAGGCGGCGGCGTCCACGGCATAAAGCCCTGCGATGCCGGCGCCAACCGCGATGCTGGCCGATCCGTTGCCGGTGTTGCCGCTGACGGTGGCGGCACTCAGCGTGTAGTTGAGCGTGCGGGTGGATGAGCCATTGACCTTTGCCGAGTTGGAGACGCCCACGCCATCGTAGCTGAGGCTCAGCGTGCCTGCCGGCACCACTCCGTTGAGCGCTCCTGCGGAATTAAATCCAATCGTACCGCTCAGCGAGCCACCACTCACCGCAATGCTGTCATTCAGATTGATCCCACTCAGGCTGAACGTCCCCGCGTTGCTCGTCAGGCTGCGAGCGGTCACCTTGCCGGCGTCGCCATTCGCTCCGGCGGAGTTTGTCACGCTCAAGGTAGCGCCATTGGCCAAGGCCCCCGAGGCGGTGGTCGTCAGGTTGGCTGGCTCAGAGAACTGGACACTGATTTTACCGGTGTATCCCGTACCAACATTGGTTAGAGCAGTCGCAAAATAGTTATCGTTGATGTTGGTGGCCCCGCTGCCAGTCGCGCCCCAGGTGCCTTTGGCCTGATAAACGCCATTGAATGCAAGCAGCCCAACCGTCTCGGTATGGCCCGCAGTAAGCGCCAACCGGCCGTACGTGGTGGTTTCCGACTCAAGCAACACGCGGGTGTCGTTCTGGATCGCCCCCTGGGCGCCGGCCACACTAGCAACCAGCACATCCGCCCCAGCCTTCACCGTCATGTCGCCAGAACCGGTAGCCGTGATCGTGTTGAGACGATAAGTAGAAATCGAACCGGTAATC
>JBILQA010000189.1:0-6049 GCA_044373535.1 Akkermansiaceae bacterium
CGGTCCTCGGCAGCTGGCGCGATAAGCCCGAAACCCTTTTCGGCTCCGCCCAACAGATCACCATCCAGTGCCCTCGCTGCGCGGCGCGCTACAAGGTGACGCGTGACATGATCTGATAGACCGGCCCCGCCCCGGCGATTTGCCGCCTTGCCGGACTTTTTTTTCTTCGCACCGGGCGCCGCAAGCAGTCTCCTGCGCCATGTCCTTTGACTTTGAATCGGTGATCCCACGGCGCGGGTCAGGCTGCATCAAGTTCGATCGCCGCCCGGAGCTCGATCCGTTCTGGGTCGCCGACATGGACTTCCTCTCCGCACCGGCCATCCTCAAGGGTCTCCACGCCCGCGTCGACCACGGCGTCTTCGGCTATGCCCATCCACATCCGGGCTTGGTCGAGGCGGTCCTGGACTACCTGCTGCGCAGCCATGGCGTCGTGGCCCGCGAGGAGCACCTCGTCCACCTCGGCGGCCTCGTGCCCGCCTTGTCGCTGGCCGCCCGCGCGTTCTGCCAACCCGGCGAGGCGCTCATAACAACCATCCCCATCTATCCACCATTCCTGTCCGTCCACCGCGACGCGCGGGCCGAACTCATCACCGTCGACCACGCGTTCTCTAACGACCGGTGGACATTCGACTGGGAGAAGTTAGAGGCGGCGGTCACCCCGCAGACGCGGCTGTTCCTTCTCTCCAACCCGCAAAACCCTCTCGGTCGCGCCTTCTCCGCGGCGGAAATCACCCAACTCGCCGAGTTCTGCGAGCGCCACGACCTCATCCTCATTTCCGACGAAATCCACTGCGACCTCATTCTCGAGCCCGCCCTCACCCCGCACTTCTCCGCCGCGCGCCTCCCCGCGAGTCTCCAGAAACGCATCATCACCCTGCTCTCCCCCAGCAAGACCTACAACATCGCCGGCCTCGGATACGCCTACGCCGTCATTTCCGATGACTCGCTGCGCCGCCGCTTCACCGCTGCACGCGGCCACACCCTGCCGGAAATCAACGCCATGGGATACGTCGCCGCCGAGGCCGCCTATCGCCATGGCGAACCTTGGCGTCTGGAATTGCTCGCCTGCCTACGCTCTAACCGCGACACCCTCGCCGCCACCGTCGCCTCCCAGATGCCGGGCGTCACCCTGCCCAACATCGAGGCCACCTACCTTGCCTGGCTTGACTGCCGCGCCCTCGGACTGGCCAACCCCGCCGACTTCTTCGAGCAGAGCGCCGGGCTGTTCCTCTCCGACGGCGCCCTCTTTGACGGCCACGGCCATGTCCGCTTCAACTTCGGCTGCCCACACCAGCGCGTCGTCGAGGGCCTCGGCAAGATGGCCCGCGCCCTGCAAAGCCGATGAATCCTCGACACCCGCGCTGCCCTCAGCCACCTTGCGATCCATGAACCGCAAGCTCTTTGCCTGCCTCCTGACCCTCCTGTTCGCCGCCGCCGCCGCCACGGCCGCACCCGAGCACGTCATCCTCACCGGCGGCCCCGCACTGCGCCAGTGGGAAAACCTCCGCGTCCCTCAGGACCAGCACGACCGCTGGTGGGCCAACTTCATCCGCGCATCCACCCTGCGCATGGACGAAATCCGCCATGCCTACGGCCCCGACGCCAAAATTGTTTGGATGGTCTTCCGCCCCGGCTACGCGTCGCGCGGCCGCGAGGATGCCAAGCCCTACCTCACGTGGATTGGCGAGGTGGCCGCCAAGCGCAACGCCTCGCTCATCTGGATCGACAACAACGCCGACATCATCAACCGCATCAACGAGCGGCCACGCGGCAGCATCACCACCTTTGACTTCTTCGGCCACTCTAACCGCTACTGCTTTCTGCTCGATTACGGCAACGACATCATGGGCGCCTGCACCACCTGGCTGCATCAGCGCGACCTCTCGAAGCTGCGCTCCAGCGTCTTCGCCCGCGACGCGTACTGCAAGAGCTGGGGCTGCCACACCGGCGAGAGCATGAGCGCCAAGTGGCAGGCCGCCACCGGCGTCGCCCTCGAGGGCGCCATCGGTAAGACCGACTACGCCGAGGTGTCTTTTAACCGCATGCCCTCGGTCTCGGGCCGCTGGGCCCGCTAACCCAACAGAATCTAACGCCCATGAACTTCACCGACCTCAAGGCCCTCCACGACCTGCCCCTCTTCACCCTGCTGCAGCGCGCCCGCGCGGTGCATGAGGCCAACTGGCCCGCGGACGAAGTCCAGCTCTGCACGCTTCTGTCCATCAAGACAGGCGGCTGCTCGGAGGACTGCTCCTACTGCGCGCAGTCCGCGCGCTACAACTCGGGCGTGGAGGTCGAGCGCCTCATGGAGAAGGACGCCGTCATGGAGCGCGCCCGCGCGGCGCGCGCCACCGGCTCGACACGCTTCTGCATGGGCGCTGCCTGGCGCGGCGTGCGCGGCGGCACCAAGCGCTTTGACCAAGTCCTCGACATTGTCCGCGACGTCTCCACCCTTGGCATGGAAGTCTGCGTCACCCTCGGCGAGCTTGGCCCCGACGAGGCCCGCGCCCTCAAGGAAGCTGGCGTGACCGCCTACAACCACAACATCGACACCTCGCCCGAACACTATCCGAACATCGTCACCACCCACACCTTTGACGACCGCCTGCGCACCATCCGCAACGCCCAGGACGCAGGCATGTCAATCTGCTGCGGCGGCATTCTTGGCCTTGGCGAGACCACCGACGACCGCCTGAAGATGATCGAGGTTGTCGCCAACTTCAACCCGCAGCCCGAGAGCGTGCCCATCAACTCGCTCATGCCCATGCCCGGCACCCCCTTGGCCGGCGGCGGCGCAGTCACCCCATTTGACCTTGTGCGCATCATCGCGGTGACCCGCATCGCCATCCCGCGCGCCAAGGTGCGCCTCTCCGCAGGGCGTACCCGCCTCTCGGATGAAACCCAGGCACTCTGCTTCTTTGCCGGCGCCAACTCGATCTTCTATGGCGACAAGCTGCTAACCGCAGCCAACCCCGCCGTCGAAAAAGACCGAGCCTTGTTAGCCACGCTGGGCCTAGGCACCCAGCAGCCCGACCCGGCGCTTGCCCCACCGGCGCTCGATCCCGCGCTGCCCGCGAGTCCCGCGTGCTGCAGCGTTTAGTCTTCGCGCACCTGATGTCACCGCCGCTCATCACGCTGGAGGTTTCCGTCGCGTCCCAACTCCTGTGGGTCCTGCGCGACGGGGTGCCCATCCGCCGCTTCCGCGTCTCGACAGCCAGCGCCGGCATCGGATCCGTGCCGGGCAGCCTCTGCACACCGGTTGGCCACTTCGCCGTCAGCGAGAAAATCGGCGGCGGCCAGCCATCGGGAACCATCTTCCGCAGCCGCCTACCAGTTGGATGCTGGACTCCTGAGCAGCAAACTGCTGGCGACCTCATCCTGACCCGCATTCTGCGCCTCGAGGGCCTCGACGCCCAAAACGCCAACACGGCCGAGCGCTATATCTATCTCCACGGCACCAATGACGAAGCGGCCATCGGCTCACCCGCAAGCCACGGCTGCATCCGCCTGACCAACAACGACATCATCGAGCTCTTCGAACTCGTCCCCGTCGGCTCGCCATTGCTCATCTATCCCCATTCTGCTCCGCCCATGAAAGTCGCCTTCTTCGATTGTGACTCGACCCTCTCGGCCATCGAGGGCGTCGATGAACTTGCCCGCCTCCGCGGCCCCGATGTGTTTGCCGAAGTTGAGGCTCTCACCAACGCGGCCATGAACGGAGAAATCCCCATCCAAGATGTCTTTGCGCGCCGCCTCGACATCATCCAGCCCTCCCTCAGCGTCTGCACCGCGGTTGCACAAGCCTATATCCAGCGCATCGAACCCCACTGCCTGGAAACACTCAACATCCTCCGCCAGAACGGTTGGACATTGGTCATCCTCTCCGGCGGCTTCCTGCCAGTCATCGAGCCGTTCGCGAAATTCCTCAACATTTCGGCAATCGAGGCAGTCCCGCTCGACTTCCATGCAGATGGCTCATACGCCGGATTTGATCCTTCCTATCCGACAACCCGCAACGGCGGTAAGCCGGAGGTCATTGAGAAATGGAAACAACGCACTAACCCACAAAAGGTAATAATGGTCGGTGATGGTGTCTCGGATCTTGAAACGGCCTCCGTCGTGGACCTCTTCATCGGCTATGGAGGCGTCGTCGCCCGATCTCACGTCCAAGAAGCGGCCCCTGTCTTCATCCACAGCCTCGCTGAGCTCCCGGGGATATTGGAGACACATCTCGCAATTAGATAACTTCCAGGGAATCCAAGCTGATATTTAAGCTAACGAAATTATCTTGCACCTAAGAATAAAGCGGAGAAAGTGACGCCGCTATGAGCAGCAAATCAAACAAAGGAAAACGATACTCCGCGAAGGAACGGGAAGAAATTCTCGCTTTTGTGGCGTCTGTGAATGAAGCCAAGGGCCGCGGTGGCCAAACCGCCGCCGCCGCGAAGTATAAGGTATCCCCCCTGACCATCGGCAACTGGTTCAAGCAAAGCGGCGCAAGCCCGAAGCGCAAGAACGCGAAAGTCAAAGCGGCCAAGGCCCCCAAGGCAGGCAAGACAACGAAAGCCAAAGCCGCCAGCGCCGCCAAGGCACCGGCCAAGGCCACTGCCAGCAGCTTCGCTGTGAACCTGCGCCGCCTAGCCGACCTGCACGAGCAGATCCAGAAGACCGAAGGACAACTCACCAAGCTGCGCGCGGAATACGGCGTCCTCAAGGGCAAGCTGTAAATCCCGATTCAACCGGACTCATCGGGGCACCACCTTTTACGGGTGGTGTCTTTTTTTATGCCCGGGCGGGATCGTCCCAGGTGACGCCGAAGACGATGTCCATCCAGCGGATCTCCTCGTCGTGGAAGCGGAATTTCCCCAGAAAGGTTTCCCCGGCAATCATCTGCGGCAGCCAATGGCGGTCGTCTTCCCACATCCGCTCGTAAGGAATTCCGTCAATCGCCGTCCACAGTGGCACGGCCTCGTCGGTCTCGCAGGGAACGCCGGTGAAATCCTCGGCCATGAACACGTGGCAGTGGATGTCTGGAATATGCGTCATGGAAAACCATAACTCGCCCATCTTGCGCGGGGCCAGCGGCGTGATGAGCAATTCCTCCTGAGTCTCGCGGATCGCGCATTCCAGCGGGCTCTCACCCGGATCAATCTTGCCGCCCGGCCCGTTGACCTTCCCCGCTCCGATGCCACGCTTCTTCTCGATGAGCAGAATCTTGCCATCCTTCACGATGAATAACAGCGTGGCGAGAATCTCCCCCTGCCAATGCTCCCAGTCCATCGGCGAACTTGCGGTGAGCTCCATGGTTCAGGCTTGCGCGTAGGCCTCCATCGGCTCGCAGGTGCAAATGAGATTCCGGTCACCGTGCACGTTGTCGATGCGCCCCACCGACGGCCAGAACTTGTGCTCGCGCAGA
This sequence comes from Akkermansiaceae bacterium, assembly GCA_044373535.1. GTDB lineage: Bacteria > Verrucomicrobiota > Verrucomicrobiia > Verrucomicrobiales > Akkermansiaceae > JBILQA01. The sequence goes on from JBILQA010000189.1 coordinate 5,414, forward strand.
TAGGCTAACGGAAATGCCGCCTGCTCGCGCCCATAGGCATGGGTCCAACTGTCGGATAGAACGCTCTCGGCTGTGTGCGGCGCATTCTTCAGCGGGTTATCCAAGGCGTCCGCCGTGCCGTCCAACACCGCGGTCATCTCCGCGTGGATGGTGATCATCGCCTCACAGAAGCGGTCCAACTCGGGTTTGGATTCCGACTCGGTGGGCTCGATCATGAGCGTGCCGGCCACCGGCCAGCTCATGGTTGGCGCGTGGAAACCATAGTCCATCAAGCGCTTGGCCACATCCTCCACGCTGATCCCCGCCGCATCGCCCAGCGGCCGCACGTCAATGATGCACTCATGGGCCACCAAGCCGTTGCGCCCCTTGTAGAGAATCGGAAAATGCTTCTGCAAGCGCGCCGCCACATAGTTGGCATTGAGGATAGCCACCTCGGTGGCCTCGGTTAGCCCCGCGGTTCCCATCATGGCGATGTACATCCATGAGATCGTGTTGATCGAGGCGCTCCCCCAGGGAGCTGAGCAAACCGCCCCGCCGGCGCGCTCAAGCCGGGCGTGGCCCGGCAGGTAGGGCACCAGCTGCGCCGCCACACCGATGGGCCCAACGCCCGGGCCGCCGCCGCCGTGCGGAATCCAG